>DASXKG010000646.1:0-3906 GCA_036496965.1 Variovorax sp. | reverse complement strand
TCGGGCCGCGGGTCGAGCAGGCACATGCTGGACTTGAGCGCATAGGCATGGGTGCGCTCCTGGATCACCGAGGCGCCCTCGCCATAGTCCTCGCCGACCACGATCAGCACCCCGCCGGTGACGCCCGGCGAGGAGAGGTTGGACAGCGCATCCGCCGCCACGTTGGTGCCGACGATGGACTTCCAGGTGACCGCGCCGCGCAGCGGGTAGTGGATCGAGGCGCCCAGCATGGCCGCCGCCGAGGCCTCGTTGGAGCAGGCTTCCACGTGCACCCCGAGCTCGTCCATGTAGGGCTTGGCCTGGACCATCACGTCCAGCAGGTGCGACACCGGCGCGCCCTGGTAGCCGCCCACGTAGGCGACGCCGGATTGCAGCAGGCCCTTGGTGATGGCCAGGATGCCCTCGCCATGGAAGGTGTCGCCGGCGCCGAGGCGCAGGGCTTCGATTTCCTTGCTGAATGAAACTTCCAACGCTGGTCTCCGTGGGGTGCTCTGGGGGCGCTCGGCAGTGTGCGGTGGCCGTGCGCGGCCATCAATAGAATAATCCAGCTAAGCGACATGAATCTCATGCATATCGATGCCATCGACCTGAATCTGCTGCGCCTGTTCGACGCCGTGTACCGCGCGCGCAGCGTCAGCCGCGCCGCCGAGGCGCTGGGTCTCACGCAGCCCGCCGCCAGCCACGGCCTGGGCCGGCTGCGCTTGCTGCTGCAGGACGCGCTGTTCACCCGGGCGCCGGGCGGCGTGGCGCCGACGCCGCGGGCCGACCGGCTGGCAGTGGCGGTGCAATCGGCGCTCGGCACGCTGGAGGACGCGCTGCACGAGCCCGACCGCTTCGAGCCGGCGGCTTCGCGCAAGACCTTCCGCATCCACATGAGCGACATCGGCGAAGGCCGCTTCCTGCCCTCGCTGATGGCCAGCCTCGGCGAACTCGCGCCCGGCGTGCGGCTGGAGACGCTGCCCATGCAGCCCGGCGACATCGCGCCCGCGCTCGACAGCGGCCGGCTCGACTTCGCCTTCGGCTTCCTGCCCCAGGTGCGCGACACGCAGCGCGCGCTGCTGCTGCGCGACCGCTACATCGTGCTGCTGCGCCGGGAGCATCCCTTCTCGTTGCGACGGCGCAGCAGCCGGGCGCTGCTGGACGCGCTGCAGACCCTGGAATACGTCACGGTGCGCACCCACGCCGAGACGCTGCGCATCCTGCAGCTGCTCAACCTGGAAGACCGGGTGCGGCTGACCACCGAGCACTTCATGGTGCTGCCGGCCATCGTCCGCGCCACCGATCTGGCCGTGGTCATGCCGCGCAACATCGCGCGCGGGTTCGCCGAGGAGGGCGGCTACGCCATCGTCGAGCCGGCCTTTCCGCTGCGCGACTTCAGCGTCTCGCTGCACTGGAGCCGGCGCTTCGAGGCCGACCCGGCGAATCGCTGGCTGCGCCAGGTGATCAAGGAACTCTTCGCCGGGGGTTGATCGAGGCCGCATCGGGGCCGAACCCCTGTTCGTTCGCCCCTTGCAGGGCCACAATGGCTTCGACTGCGGGTTTTCCCTGCGGTGAAATACCGACGACCACATAGGCGCTATGGGGCGGGTCGTATGCCATCGAGGCCGCCAGGCCCTAACTTCCAGTTGGCCCGTTTTTTGAACGTCACCACGAGTTGTCTCCACGAGCATGCGCATGACCCCGAGCACCCAACCCATCCGCTTCTTCCATCGCGGCCGGATCGTCGAAGTCAGCGGCGTCCATCCGACCCGCTCGGTGCTGGACTGGCTGCGCGAGGACGCCCGCTGCACCGGCACCAAGGAGGGCTGCAACGAGGGCGATTGCGGTGCTTGCACCGTGGTGCTGGGCGAACTGGCCGATCCGGGCGAGAAGGGTGCGGTCGGCGGCCTGCGCCTGTCGACGGTCAATGCCTGCATCCAATTCGTGCCCACGCTGCACGGCAAGGCGCTGTTCACGGTCGAGGATCTGAAGCTGCAGTGCAGCCGGGCCGGCGGCGACGTGGCGCCCCATGGCAAGCATGCCGTGCAGCGGCTTCATCCGGTGCAGCAGGCGATGGTCGACTGCCACGGCTCGCAGTGCGGATTCTGCACGCCCGGGTTCGTGATGTCGCTGTGGTCGACCTACGAGCATCACCAGGAAGGCGGCACCCAGCCGACGCGGCAACAGTTGGCCGACGATCTTTCGGGCAACCTTTGCCGCTGCACCGGCTACCGGCCGATCCTCGATGCCGGCCAGCGCATGTTCGACCTTCCGCAGGTGCGGCTGGACACCCGGCCGGTGGTGCAGGCCCTCGCCGGCCTGAAGCGCGATAGCGGCTTCGACTACGCGGCGCCGCTGGGCCAGCGCATGGACAGCTTCCACGCGCCGACCACGCTGGCGGAACTGGCGGCCCTGCGCCTGGCCAAGCCGGCGGCCCAGCTGCTGGCCGGATCGACCGACGTCGGGCTCTGGGTCAACAAGCAGTTCCGCGACCTGGGCGACATCATCTTCGTCGGCGACGTGGCCGAGATGAAGCGCATCGAGGAGCGCGCCGACGCGCTCTACATCGGTGCCGGCGCTTCGCTCGAGCAGGCGTTCCGCGCGCTGGCCCAACGCCTGCCCAGCCTGACCGACCTCTGGCTGCGCTTCGCCTCGCCGCCGATACGCAATGCCGGCACCATGGGCGGCAATGTCGCCAACGGCTCGCCGATCGGCGACTCACCGCCGATCCTGATGGCGCTCGATGCAGAGATCGAGCTGCGCCGCGGCGATCGCGTGCGCCGCATGGCCTTGGCCGATTTCTACATCGACTACATGAAGAACCACCTGGAGCCCGGCGAGTTCGTGCAGGGCCTCTCGGTGCCGCGGGCCGCCTTTGGGCGCCAGGTGCGCGGCTACAAGATCAGCAAGCGCTTCGACTGCGACATCTCGGCGCTGTGCGCGGGTTTCGCGATTTCGCTCGACGGCGATCGGGTCGAGGAAATCCGCCTGGCCTTCGGCGGCATGGCCGCGACCGTCAAGCGCAGCGCGCGGGCCGAAGCCGCGCTGCTCGGCAAGCCCTTCAGCCAGGCCAGCGTGAATGCCGCCAAGCTGGCCCTGGCGCAGGACTTCAAGCCCCTGTCGGACATGCGCGCCAGCGCGGACTACCGCTTGCAGGTGGCGCAGAACCTGCTCCAGCGGCTCTGGCTCGAGACCCGCGCGACCGACCCCCTGCCGATGGAGGCGACCAGCGTCTGGAGCGTGATGCCCCATGCCGTGGATGCCGTGGAAGGAGCCTGAGATGAACAAACCGATCGACCCGAATCTGCTCCAGACCGCCGAGGCCTTCGCCGACTACCTGAGCAACACCGCGGCGCGCATCGACGTGCATGCCGAGGCCAAGGCGCACGACGATGGTGCGCGCGTGGGCATCAGCCGGCCGCACGAATCGGCACAGCTGCACGTGGCCGGCGAGGCGACCTACATCGACGACATCCCGGAACTGGCCGGCACGCTGCATTGCGCGCTGGGCCTGTCGCCGGTGGCCAACGGCCGGCTCAAGGAACTGAAGCTCGAGGCCATCCGCACCATGCCGGGCGTGGTGGCGGTGCTCACCGCGGCCGACATCCCCGGCAGCAACGACTGCGGCTCGATCGTTCACGACGATCCGATCCTGTGCAGCGGCGACATCCGCTACCTGGGCCAGCCGGTGTTCGCCGTCATTGCCGAGACCCGCGATGCCGCGCGCCGTGCCGCGGCGCGCGCCGAGCAGGCGATCGAGATCGAGGCCGAGCCGCCGGTGCTGACGCCGCAGGACGCGCATGCCAAGGCCCGGTACGTGGTGCCGCCGATGCATCTTGCGCGCAGCACCAACGAAGGCGGGGCGAAGGCCGCGATCGCGAAGGCGCCGCACCGGCTGAAGGCCGAGCTCGACGTCGGCGGACAGGA
>DASXKG010000645.1:0-3841 GCA_036496965.1 Variovorax sp. | reverse complement strand
GTGAGCCGCGACACGCAGCAGGCCCAGCGGCAGGAGCTGTGGCTGGATGCTCAAGCCACCGGCCTGGCCGGGCTCGAGCCACGCCTGTCGCGGCTTTGCGCCTGGGTGCTGATGGCCGACCGGCTCGGGGTCAACTACGGGCTGCGCGCAGGCGGCCTGGTCGTCGCTCCGTCGCAGGGCGAGGCGCACAAGCGGCGCTGCCTCGAAGGGCTGGCGCTGTGCTGAGCGCCGGGTGCTGCTGCGCAAGGAGGCTCGCATGACGCCCGCGGCGCGGCTCCAGGCCCTTCCGAGAGACACCCGGGACACCTTCTTCCTGCTCGGCGTCATCGCCCTCATCGTGCTGCCGCAAGTGCCCAACCTCCCCTGGTGGTGCAGCACCCTCACCGGCATCGTGCTGCTCTGGCGCGGCAGCCTGGCCTTGCAGGGCCGGCCGCTGCCCGGCAAATGGTGGCGCATCGCCCTGCTCGGGCTGACGCTGATCGCCACCTACGCCACCCATCGCACGCTGCTCGGCCGCGATGCCGGCGTCACGCTGCTGGTGATCCTGCTGGCACTCAAGACGCTCGAGCTGCGCGCCCGCCGCGACGCCTTCGTGGTCTTCTTCCTGGGCTTCTTCACGATGCTCACGAATTTCTTCTATTCGCAATCCCTGCCGACCGCGGTGGCGATGCTGCTGGCCCTGGTGGGCCTCCTGACCGCGCTGGTCAACGCCCACATGCCGGTCGGCAAGCCGCCGCTGTTGCAGGCCGCGCGCACCGCGGGATGGATGGCGCTGCTCGGCACTCCGATCATGCTGGTGCTGTTCATGCTCTTCCCGCGCATGGCGCCGCTGTGGGGCACGCCGAACGACGCCTTGACCGGACGCAGCGGACTGTCGAACACGATGCGGGTCGGCAGCATTGCCAAGCTCGCGCTGGACGATGGCATCGCCGCGCGCATCAAGTTCGACGACAACCGCATTCCGCCGCGCCGCAACCTGTACTTCCGCGGTCCGGTGCTGTCGCAGTTCGACGGCCGCGAATGGAGCGCCATGCCCTTCTTCGGGCGCGGCCGGCTGGCGCAGAACCTGCGCGTGCAGGGGCAGGCCTTCGGCTACGAGGTCACGCTCGAAGCCTCCAACCGCCCCTGGCTGCTGACGCTCGACGCCACGCCGATCAAGCCCGAGCTCCCGGGCTACGAACTGATCGGCACGCCGGACCTGCAATGGCTGGCCAGCCAGCCGATCAACGACCTGGTGCGCTACCGGGCCCAGAGCTTTCCCCAGTTCCTGAGCGGACCGACGCGCCGCAACGCGGCCCTGGAAGCCTATGTGGCGCTGCCGCCCGGCTCGAATCCGCGCACCGTCGCGCTGGCCGCGCAGATGCGCGCCGATCCCGCGCTGGCGGGCGCCAGGACGCCGGCCTTCGTGCAGGCGGTGCTGCAGCGCCTGAACACCGGCGGCTACAGCTACACCCTGGAGCCCGGGCTCTACGGCGAGGACACGGCCGATGAATTCTGGTTCGACATCAAGGCCGGCTTCTGCGAGCACATCGCCTCGTCCTTCGTGATCCTGATGCGCGCGCTCGACATCCCGGCGCGCATCGTCACCGGCTACCAGGGCGGTGAGATGAACAACGTCGACAACTACTGGGTGCTGCGGCACAGCGACGCCCATGCCTGGGCCGAGGTGTGGGAGGACGGCGCGGGCTGGGTGCGGGTCGATCCGACCGGAGCCATCGCACCGGACCGGGTCGGCCAGTTCCGCCCCCTGGCGCCCGAGCCGGGGCTGATCGCCGGCGCGATCGGCTCGATGAATCCGAGCCTGTCGCGCGGATTGCAATCCCTGCGCGCGGCCTGGGAGGCGGTCAACAACGGCTGGAACCAGCGGGTGCTCAACTACACCAAGAGCCGGCAGCTCGACCTGCTCAAGGGCCTGGGCTTCGAAGCGCCGAGCGCGCAGGACCTGGTGACCGTGCTGCTGGTCCTGCTGGTGACGGCAAGCCTCGCGGGCGCCGCCTGGACGCTCTGGGAGCGCAGCCGGCGCGATCCCTGGCTGCGGCTGCTGGCCCGGGCGCGGGCGCGGCTGCGCCGCACCGGCGTCGAGGTCTCCGATTCGGCATCGCCGCGGCAGATGGCGGCGCGGCTGTCGGAGCGTTTCGGCGGCCGCGCGGAACAGGCGCGCGACTGGCTGCTGCGCCTGGAAGCGCAACGCTACGCCAAGGCACCCGGCGAGGCCCTGTCGAGGCTGCGCACGGAGTTCCGCCGGCTCGCCTGGCCGCGCTGAAACCACTTGTGTCTTCGGGTTGCGGCCCCTGGCCGAGCGGCACAATCGAGGCAATGCGACGCTTCCTCACCCACGCCGTTCCGACCGCCATCGTCCTGGCGGCCACCTGTCTTGCGGGAGCGCCGGCCTCTGCCCAGAACCCCGGCGAACACAAGCAGCGCAGCGGCCCGGTGCGCGGAACCGTCGCCTATGCCACGCGCGAGGACGCCATGCAGTTCGCCGACGAAGTCGCCGCGCGCCGCAACCTCGATCGCGACTGGGTGCGCGCCACCATCGGCAGCGCGCGCTTCCTGCCCAACGTGCCCCCCCTGATGCTGCCCGGACCGCCCGGGGCGCCGAAGAACTGGGAGGCCTACCGCAGCCGCTTCATCGACCCGGTGCGGATCGCGGCCGGCGTGCGCTTCTGGCGCGACAACGCCGCCACGCTGGCACGCGCCGAAGCCGAGTACGGCGTACCGCCCGAGATCATCGTCGGCATCATCGGCGTGGAGACCATCTACGGCCGCAACATGGGCAACTTCCGGGTGATCGATGCGCTCGCCACGCTGGCCTTCGACTTCCCGCAGGAGCATCCGCGCGCGGCCGAACGGCAGGCCTTTTTCCGCAGCGAACTGGAAAGCTTCCTGAGCATCGAAAGCCGCACCGCCGAGGACCCGCTGGCACCCGTCGGCAGCTACGCCGGCGCGATGGGAATGCCCCAGTTCATGCCCAGCAGCATCGCCAAGTACGCGGTGGATTTCGACGGCGACGGCCGCATCGACCTGGTCAACGATCCGGCCGACGTGATCGGCTCGGTGGCCAACTACTTCAAGTCCTTCGGCTGGCGGCGCGGCCTCGCGCCGATCTTCCCGGTCGGCTTCGATGAGTCCCGGCTGCAGAAGCAGGTGCTGCTGGCGCCGGACATCGTGCCGACCTTCAGCGTCGACGCCTTCGTCGCCGGCGGCGCCGTGCTGCAGGGCGAGGCGCTCCGCTACCCGGGTCTGCTGGCCTTGATCGAACTGCCGAACGGCGACGACCCGCCGAGCTACGTGGCCGGCACGCGCAACTTCTACGTCATCACGCGCTACAACTGGAGCAGCTTCTACGCCATGTCGGTGATCGAACTCGGGCGCGAAGTCCAGGCCGCGATGGAGCAGTGATGGACGCGGCTGCGCTGGCTGCCGCGTGGGCCGAGGCCTGGCATGGGCTCGGCGTGGCGCAGCCCGACGAGGCCCTGCTGACTGAACTCCTCGCGCGCCATGGCGAAGCGCATCGCGCCTATCACACGTTGCAGCATCTGGGCGAGTGCCTGGCGCTGCTCGCACGCGAGCGCAGCCATGCCGAGCGGCCGGCCGAGCTCGCGCTGGCGCTGTGGTTCCACGACGCGATCTACGACGTTCACGGCCATGACAACGAAGGGCTCAGCGCCGCGTGGGCGCGCGATGCCCTGCTGGCCGCCGGCGTGGCGCGGGACAGCGCGGCACGCGTGCAGGCACTGGTGCTCGCGACCCGCCACGATGCGCTGCCCGTCGAACCGGATGCGCGCCTGCTGGTCGATATCGACCTGTCGATCATCGGCGCGGCACCGGCGCGCTTCGC
>DASXKG010000644.1:0-8202 GCA_036496965.1 Variovorax sp. | reverse complement strand
GCGCATCGATGAGGCCGTCGGTGAGCGCGCGGTACTTGGCGGCGACGCCGGCCGTGTCCTGCGGCTTTTCGATCGCGCGCGAGGCCTTGCGCTCGGCCACGATGCGCTGACCGTCACTGAAGGTGACGGCGACGCGGGTCTGGCCGCGTCCGGCCATGCCCCCCGCGTCGAAGGCGGGCTCGTGCCGCACCTCGACCTTGCGCAGCAAGGCCCACACGTCGTCGGCATCGATGCGCGCCGGGGCGAACTGCGCCAGCATGGCCGCGCCGTCGATGGCCGCGACCGAAAGCGCATAGCCGATGTTCATCTGCGCGCCGATCGGCGTCAGTGGCCGCTCCGGCACCCACCAGCCATGGTGGTAGACCGCGTGCGAGACATCGCATTCGATGCGGGCGATCTGCTCGGCCTTCAGCGCGCGCTGCGCCGCCACGTCGAACAGGGCGTCCAGCGGCGAGTGGATGCCGCCCATCGCCGCGTAGGGCTTGATGACGATGCGCTCGACCTCCCAGCGCTCGCCCAGCCCGCTGGTGATCTGCGCCGGGTCGGGATCATGGCCTTCGCCGAAGGTGGACAGGAAGCCGCCGTACTCGCGCTCGAAGACGCGCTTGATGCCGGTGTAACCGCCCTCGGCCAGCACCGCCGCGTACAGGCCGTTGCGCGCCGAGAAGCCGTGGTGCATGCGCTTGCACATCGCCTCGTACTGCGCGGCCATGAGGCCGGCGGACTGGGTACCGGCCAGGCCGAGCGCGTCCTCGTAGCGCGCCGCATCCAGGCCCATCAGCTTGCCCACCGCGGCGGCCGCGGCATGGGTGCCGAACACCGAGCCCGAATGCCAGCCGCGCGACAGCATCTGGGCGCCGTGCAGCGCCATGCCGACGCGCGGGCCGACCTCGTAGCCGACCAGCGCGGCCTCGAGGAAGCGGCGTCCGCCGACCTTGGCACCCTCGCCCTCCCCGGCCGCCCACAGCGCGGGCAGCACGATCGACGCACTGTGCAGCGGGCCCAGCGGGTGGTAGTCGTCAAGCTCGAAGCCCTGGATGAAGGTGCCGTTGAGCAGCGCGGCGCCCGGCGCGCTGGTCTTTGTGCCCCAGCCGACGACGCTGCGGTCGCCGGCGCCTTCGAACTTCTGCACGATGCCCGCGGCGATGCGTGACCAGGGCAATTGCGCGCCCACGATGGCGCAGGCGATGCCATCCAGCGTCAAGGCCTTGGCCCGTTCGCGCGCCGAGGCCGGGGCGTCGTCCAGCGAGAAGCCGGCCAGCCACTGGCAGAGCCGGCCGGTCGGGCCTGCGGGGTCGGTAGGAGCGGAGGCGCTTGCGTTCATGGTGGAGGTTCCGATGTCGTTCATGAAGGGGTCGTCGTCGCGGTCGCTTGCGGCCAGGCCCAGGGCCGCCGTGTGCGGTCGGCCTGTTGCCAGGCGCGGATCAGCGCGTCGTCCTGCAAGGTGAGGCCGATGTCGTCCAGCCCCAGCAGCAGGCCTTCGCGGCGCAGCGCGTCGACCTCGAAGACCGATTCGGCGCCGCCGGGAGCGACAAGCAGGCAGCGTTGCAGGTCGACCGTCAGCGCAGCGCCGTCGGCGCAGGCCGCGGCCAGCGCCTGCATCGCCGGCGCCGGCAGGCGAATCGGCAGCACGCCGTTCTGGAAGCAGTTGCTGAAGAAGATGTCGCCGAAACTCGGCGCAATGATGCAGCGCACGCCGATGCCCTGCAGCGCCCAGACGGCGCCTTCGCGCGACGAGCCGCAGCCGAAGTTGTCCCCGGCCAGCAGGATCGGCGCGCCGCGGAACGCGGGCCGATTGAGCACGAAGTCCGGGTCTTCGCTGCCGTCCGGCCGATAGCGCAGCGCTTCGAGCGCATAGGGAGCCAGCTCGTTTTTGGCCAGCGAGGTCAGCCGCTCGATGCGGATGATCACATCGGTGTCGATGTTGGCGCGCGGCAGCCAGGGCGCGGCGCCGCTGACGACGGTGAAGGGTTCGAGCGCCATGGTCACAGCGCCGCCACATCGGTGATCACGCCGGCAATGGCCGCGGCCGCCGCCAGCGCCGGGCTGGCCAGATGGGTGCGCGCGCCCGGCCCCTGGCGGCCGACGAAGTTCCGGTTCGAGGTCGAGACCGAGCGTTTCTGCGGCGGAACCTGCTCGCCGTTGGCGGCCACGCACATGCTGCAGCCGGGCTCGCGCCAAGCGAAGCCGGCGGCCTCGAACAGCTCGCGCAGGCCCTCTGCCTCGGCGGCGCACTTGACGTTTTCCGAGCCGGGCACGACCCAGGCCGTGACCCCCTGCGCCACATGGCGACCGCGCGCCACGGCCGCGGCGGCGCGCAGGTCGCTCAGGCGCGAGTTGGCGCAGGAGCCGATGAAGACCCAGTCGACGGGCGTGCCGGCAATCGGCTGACCGGCTTCGAGGCCCATGTAGTCGAGGGCCGCGCGCAGCGTGGCGCGCTGCGCGGCGTCGGCCGCGGCCATCGGATCGGGCACGCGGCCGTCGATGGCGATCGCATGTTCCGGGCTGGTGCCCCAGGTGATGGTGGGAGGCACGGCCGAGGCATCGATGATTTCCTCGCGATCGAAGACGGCGTCGGCTTCGGTGTGCAGCGCGCGCCATTGCACGACGGCGGCGTCGAAGGCCGCGCCCTGCGGTGCGAAGGCGCGCCCGCGCAGGTAGTCGAAGGTGCGCTGGTCCGGCGCGACCATGCCGAAGCGCGCGCCCAGCTCGACCGAGAGGTTGCACAAGGTCAGGCGCCCCTCGACCTCCATGGATTCGATGGCCGGCCCGGCGAACTCGATTGCGTGCGCCACGCCGGCCGCGGCGCTCAGCCGGCCGATGATGTGCAGCGCCAGGTCCTTCGCGCTGACGCCGGCGCGCAACTGGCCTTCGCAGCGGATGCGCAGCTGTCTGGGTTTTTGCTGGCGCAGGGTCTGGGTGGCCAGGGCATGCGTGCTTTCCGAGGAACCGACGCCGAAGGCCATCGCGCCCAGGCCGCCGTTGGTGCAGGTGTGGCTGTCGCCGCAGATCACCGTGAGGCCGGGCAGCACGATGCCCAGTTCCGGCCCCATCACGTGCACGATGCCCTGCCCCGGCTGGCCGAGATCGAAGAAGCGCACGCCGGCCGCGCGGGTGCGCTCGCGCAACGCATTCCACAGCTTGCCGCCCGGCACGTAGGTCATGCCGTTGCGCCCGGGCTGGCTGGACATCGCGTGGTCCGGCGTGGCGAAGACCAGTTCGGGATCGTGCAGGGGCAGGCCGCGCGCCGTCACCTCGGCCAGTGCCGGCGGCCCCGAGAGGTCGTGCAGCAGATGGCGATCGATGTGCAGCACCGCCCAGCCCTCGCCCAGCTCGCGGATGACATGCGCATCCCAGAGCTGGTCGAACAGGGTCTTGCCGCTCATGGCTTCTTTTCCATCGTGGCGCCGGCGTTGAAGCGGGTGCGCAGGGCGTCCCACTCGTCGGCGCCGAAGCGGCGGAAGGTCTGGGCCACGTTCTGCGTCACCGCGGGGGCCTTGTGCGTGGCCTTGAGATCGGCCAACGCCGCGTCGCCGGCCCGGATGGCGGCAGCCAGCATCAGGCCCGGCAGGATCGCCAGCTTGTAGCCCATGGCTTCGGCCTCGCGCAGATCGAAGATCGGCGTGCGGCCGCCGGGCACCACGTTGAGCAGGCAGGGGCCGTGCACCCGCTGCGGTACCGCGGCCACCTCCTCCAGCGTCTGGGTTGCTTCCACGAAGGCCATGTCGGCGCCGGCCTCGAGCGCCGCGTTGGCGCGCCAGATGGCCTCGTCGAGCGTCATCATGGCGCGCGCATCGGTGCGGGCGATGACGATGAATTCCCTGCCGCGGCGCGCTTCGACCGCGGCCCGGATCTTGGAGACGAACTCCGCCCGCCCGATCACCTCCTTGCCGTCCAGATGGCCGCAGCGCTTGGGCGAGACCTGGTCCTCGATGTGGATGGCGGCGACACCGCGTGCCTCGTACTCGCGCACCGTGCGCGTCACGTTCAGCTCGTTGCCGTAGCCGGTGTCGGCGTCGGCGATCAGCGGCACGCCGATGGCGCGCGCCATGGTGGCTGCGTTGCCGACCATCTCGCCCATGTCGAGCAGCCCGAAGTCGGGAAACCCGCGTGCTGCAGAGGTGCCCGCCCCGGTCATGTAGACCGCGGCAAAGCCGGCCTGCTCGATGAGCCGGGCGCCGATGGCGTCGTAGGCACCGGGCGCAATGACCATGCCGGGTGCGGCGATGAGTTCGCGAAGGCTGGAAGAAGGCATGCCGGAGGTCTCCTTGAAGGATTTGTTGTACTAAGAATAGCACAACATAACGACAAGTCAACGCGCCGGACTGGCGAGCCGCTCGCGTGCGCGAGATCCTGAACCAAGCCACGCGAAGCAGGCCAGAATCGAGGGCATGACCACTGAATCTTCACCGGGCCTCGTGCAGCCGGGCCCTTTGGAATGGACCGATTCGCTGCTGCTGGGCTACCCGCCGCTGGACGAGGTGCACAGGGAATTCGTCGAATGCCTGAACGCGCTGCACGCGGCATCGGACGCCGACCTGCCTGAGCGGCTGGAGGCATTCGCCCGCCATGCGCGCAGCCACTTCGCGCAGGAAGACCGCTGGATGACGGAGACCGTGTTCCCGCCGCGCGAATGCCACATGGACGAACACGCGGCGGTGCTGGCCTCCCTGGGCGAAGTGCAGCAGCAGGTGGCTGCGGGCCACTGCGCGGAGGCAAGGCGCCTGGCCGGCGCATTGAGCGACTGGTTTCCGAAGCACACCGCGCATCTTGACTCGGCCCTGTCCCACTGGATGAGCAAGATTCGCTGGAACGCAAAGCCGCTGGTCTTCCGCCGCAACCTGGGCTGAGTGAGCCCAGGACTGCGGCCGGCCCGCGGCGCGGCAGTCGGCCGAGTCCGCGAGCGGCTGCAAGACCCGTCTGACGCTGCGCGCGGCGGCCGGTGAAGTGAAGAAGAAGCCTGACGGCAGGGGCCTACACGCGATCGGCAAGCGCCCTGATCGTCGAGTTCGCATGGACGGCAGATACCGGAACTGGCTGGAGTCCGCCAGCCCTTTCGTCTCATCTGACCGCACCACCCATGGAGCCTCCAATGACCCCCACTTCCATCACCAGCAGCGACGTGATCTCCTCCGAGCGCGTCGAGGGATCCTCCGTCTACAACGCCGCCGGCGACAAGCTCGGGTCGATCGACGACCTGATGATCGACAAGCGTTCAGGCCAGGTTCGCTACGCCGTCCTCGAGTTCGGAGGATTCCTCGGCATGGGCACTGATCGCTATCCGCTGCCGTGGAGCATGCTCAACTACGACACGGGCAAGGACGGATACATCGTCCCCCTGGACAAGGCCACGCTCGAAGGCGCGCCGCACTACGTGGACGACAGCAGCCCGGACTACACGCCCGAATACAGCCGCAGCGTGAACGAGTACTACGGCATGCCGCTTTGATCGTCGACGCTTCCCGCGGCGCCCACGCCGCGCCCCCCACTTTCACTGAGGCTGGACCATGAAAAACATCAACTTCCGAAGCATCTGCGGCGCAGCCGCCATGGCCGCGTGCGCAACCGCATTCATGGGATGCACCACCACCGCACCGGCGGACCATTCGACCAGCGCCTCTTCGCGCGCCTCCATCGACGCGCAGGTCGACGCCACGCTCAGCAAGCTCTATGACTCAGCCGCCGGCTCGCGCGAAATGGTGGCCAAGGCCAGAGGCGTGCTGGTCTTTCCGGCGGTCATCGACGCCAGCCTGGGCGTAGGGGCGGGATACGGCCGTGGCGCCCTGCGGGTCAACGGCCGCACGCAGGCCTACTACAGCACGACGGCCGCATCGCTCGGCTTGCAGGCCGGCGCGCAATCGAAGGCCGTCGTCTACCTGTTCAACACCCAGCAGGCGCTGGACAATTTCCGCAACAGCAATGGCTGGGTTGCCGGCGCCGACGCCACCGTGGCCGTCGCGACCATCGGCGCGAATGGCAGCGTGGACACCAACACGATCCAGAAGCCGGTGGTCGGCTTCGTGTTGACGAACGTCGGCCTGGAGGCCGGCGCCTCGGTGCAAGGCGCGAAGGTGAGCGAGATCCAGCTCTGAAGCTGGCCGAGCGCGCGCTCAGGCGGCCACGAAGCTCAGCTTGGCTTCGTGCGCCAGCCCGTCGCGCACGACGTCCCTCGCCTCGTCTTCATCGGCGAAGTCGAAGAGGGCGTCGGGAATCTGGTCGTCATCCAGCGCGAAGAGCAGTTCGATGGCGTCTTGCTGCGGCTTGGAGAAGACGCCGACCTGGACCAGCCGGTAGAACTTCGCGGCCGTCTCCTTGGGAGCCAGCTGGCGCAGTTCGAGCAGTTCGACGACGAGCTTGACCTGCGAGGCATTCAACGGCTCGGGTTTGGCAGACGACTTCATGGCGTTCGGTCCTTTCAGCGCGGCATCGGAACGGTCTCCCTTGCCGTGGAAACCAGTCTCTTCGCCGATGCTTAAGCGTCGCTGAAGACGCCCCGTTGCGCACCGGCCCAGCCGTTCAAAGTGCGCCCGGGCGTGAGGTAATTCTCGCGACGAGCTGCCGCCATCGGTTCGTTGCAGCCGAATTGCAACGCTATCGGTGGGCCGACCCGGCACTCAGCGGCCAGGTGCGGACGAGTCCTCCCCGGCATTCGGCCGCATCAGTTGCGGCCCGGGGCCCGTCATGGCGGCGAGCGATTCCAGTTCGATGAAGGTGAATCGCCCTGCCGGATGCCAGCCGCCCGTGTCGATGAAATGCACATTGCCCAAGACCTCGGCGACCGGAATGGTCTTGTGTCCATGGACCACAGCCCGGATGTTCCTCACGCCGCCGCGGTCGCGCGTGGCATGGCGCTGCACCGACCACAGGCATTGCCCTGCCTCGCTGTCCAGCTTGTCCAGCGCCCTCCAGTCGATTTTTGCGAGGTCGAGCCAGTCGTCCGAGGGAAGGTCGGCGTGAACCAGTCCCACCGGACCGTCGGAGGTCTGCACTTCGATGGCCATGGGCAGCTGCGCCAGACGCGTTCCGATGCGTGTTCGTTCCTCGCGCGGCAGTTCGGCCAGCCATTCTCCGCCATGGTTGACGTGGTCGACGTGGCGCAAGGGCCGACCGAGCGCGCTGCGCCACGCCATGAGGTCGTGGTTGCCGCAGACCGCGTGAAACCAGGGCTTGTCGAGCCATTCCAGAACCTGCGCCGAATCCGGGCCGCGATCGACCAGATCGCCGACGGAAAACAGGCGATCGCGCTGGCTGTCGAAGCCAATCGCATCCAACGCCAGCTGCAGGCTTTGAAAGGCCCCGTGAATGTCACCGACCGCAAAATCGCGGCCCGACGGGTTCTTCGCAAAGCTGGCGATCGGGTTCGACAGGGGCGCTGAGCGCTCGGCGCCGGATACCGATGGTCGGCTTGGTTTGAATCTGGATTTCAGGAGCTTCCTTCAGTGATCGACATGGCAGGTGCCTGGCGCGGCCGAGGGTCAATATGGAAACGATGCAATCGCTGGCAGACCCAGCAGATTTCATGCCCGTGTGTGCAATATGTCTCAGCTGGATTGAGGCCGGCTCCCTACCATGGCTGTTCCACAGGCCCATCCGAGCCTCTGCAATGAACACCATACCTCATCACCTGGGCGGCGACCCCGAAGCGGACCTGAAGCTGCTCTACCAGCGGCGCCAGCAATTGATGCTCGAGCGCGAGATCGCCAGGAAGGGGCGTCAGGCACGTCGGGAGCTGGACCGTCAACGGCGGCTGCAGGACAAGAGGCGGGCCAAGACGATGGCGCGCGTCGCCGTCGCCGCCGCCGCGGCCACGGAGACGGAACGCGCACAGTTACGCTTGACCCGCGACACGGGTGCCTGGTCGCTGACCACCGGCAAGCTGTTCTTCGCGGCCCTCCTCGCGTGGGCTGCCCTGGTGATCACAGATCCGCTGCAGCTCGGCGCCGACTTGCCGGCACTGGCCGGCCGCTACGCCCTCTACGTGGGCGCCGCGTGGGCGCCGGCGAATTTCGCCTGCTATCTCTGGCGCCGTCTCGGCTCGCGGCGGGACCGGGCATCCTGAAGTCCTAGGCTTCGGCCGATGCCCCGCCAAGCAACAGCGGCAGGCTCAAGCGCGCTTCGAGCCCGCCTCCGGGCCGGTTGTGCAGGCTGAGCCTGCCGCCGAGCGCGCCGGCCAGTTCCTGCTCAATGGCCAGGCCCAGCCCG
>DASXKG010000643.1:0-3440 GCA_036496965.1 Variovorax sp. | reverse complement strand
GCTGGAGGGCGTGCACAAGAAGGTGGCCGACCTGCAGAAGCAGCTCGACGCGATGGACGTGAAGATCGTGCCCTACATCGATCGCGACGACCTCGTCAAGCTGACGGTCGAGAAGGTCACGCGCACGGTGCTCGAGGGCATGGCGCTGGTGTGCATCGTGCTGATCCTGTTCCTGGGCAGCCCGCGCAGCGCGATCGTCGCGGCGGTGGCCATTCCGATGTCGCTGGTGACGGTGTTCATCGTGATGAACCTCACGCGCATGCCGGCCAACCTGTTCTCGCTCGGGGCGATCGACTTCGGCATCATCGTGGACGGCGCCATCGTGGTGATGGAGGCGATCCTGCGCCGGCGCGAGGAGGAGCCCGAGGAGACGCTCACCGAAGGCAATATCCTGGAGGTGGTCAGCCATGTCTCCGGGCCGATCTTCTTTGCCACGCTGATCATCATCACGGCGTACTTTCCGCTGTTCGCCTTCGAGCGCGCCGAAGGCAAGCTGTTCAAGCCCATGGCCTTCACGGTCAGCTACGCGCTGGTCGGCGCCCTGCTGTGCGCACTCACCCTGATCCCCAGCCTGGCCTACGTAGCGCTGCGCAAGCCGCGCAAGGTCTTCGTCAACAAGCCGCTGGTATGGCTCACGGACGCCTACCGGCACACGCTGGCGCGACTGCTGGATGTGCCTGCGATCGCGTACGGCCTGAGCGCGCTGGCGCTGGCGGCCGTGCTGATTCTCGGTGCCACGGCCGGACGCGAGTTCCTGCCGGACATCGACGAAGGCGCGCTCTGGCTGCAGGTGCAGCTGCCGTCCGGGTTGTCGCTGGACAAGGCCAGCGAGATGGCCACGGAGCTGCGCCACGTGCTTCTCGAATACCCCGAGGTCTCCTTCGTGGTCACGCAGCTCGGGCGCAACGACGACGGCACCGACCCCTGGACGCCATCGCACATCGAAGCGCCCGTCGGCCTCAAGCCCTACAGCCAATGGCCCGAGGGGCTGGACAAGGCCGCATTCGTCCGCACGCTGACGGAACGCTTCGCGCGCATGCCAGGCTTCGACGTCGGCATCAGTCAGCCCATCATCGATGGCGTCAACGATGCCGTGGGCGGTGCGCACAGCCCGCTCGTGCTGCGCATCTACGGCGACGACCTGAAGGAAAGCCGGCGCATCGGCACCGACATCGTCGACCTGCTGCACACCGTGCGCGGCACAGCGTCGGCCTCGCTGTTCCAGGAGCCGCCGATTCCCCAGGTGGTGATCCGGCTGGACCGTGAGGCCGCAGCCCGCTTCGGGGTCAATGCCGGCGATGTGGCCAACCTCGTCCAGACCGGCATCGGCGGCGCACCGGTGATCGCCGTGTACGTGGCCGATCGCACCTACAACGTGACGGTGAAGGTGCCCCCGGGCGCCAAGAACAGCCCTGAAGCCATGGGTGCGCTGCTGCTCAACAGCTCCAGTGGCGCGAAGATCCCGCTGGCGCAGGTGGCCAGCATCACCCTGCAAACCGGCGAGAGCACCATTTCGCACGAGATGAACGAGCGCCAGATCACGGTGCGGGTGGACAACCGCGACCGTGACCTGGCGTCCTACCTGGACGAGGCACGCGCGCGCATCGGCAAGGAGATCAAGTTCGATCCCACGCAGTTCCGCCTCGAATGGGCCGGCCAGTTCGAGAACCAGCAGCGCGCGCAGGCGCGCCTGACGCTGTCGCTGGCCATCGTGGTGGCGATCATGGCGGTGCTGCTGTTCTTCCAGTTCGGCAAGGTGCGGCAGGTGGTCCTGGTTCTCGGCGTGGTGCCGATGGCCACCCTGGGCGGACTGATCACGGTGCACTTGGCGGGAGAGACGTTGAACGTCGCGACGGCGGTCGGGTTCATCGCACTGTTCGGCGTCTCGATCCAGAACGGCATCATCATGGTCGCCAACTTCCGGCGCGTGCGCGGCGAGGGCCTGGCGCTGCGGGACTCGGTGCTGGAAGGCGCTGCCGAGCGCTTGCGGCCGGTGCTCATGACGGCCACCGTCGCCTCGATCGGCATGCTCCCGGCGGCGCTGGCGCACGGGGTCGGCACCGACGTGCAGCGCGGACTGGCCACGGTCGTCGTCGGCGGCCTGGTGGTCTCCACGCTGCTGACGCTGTTCATCCTGCCGACGCTGTTCTTCGCCATGGAACGTGCCGTCGAGAGCCGAGACTGGGGTGCGCGCCGGCGCCGCGATCGATGAAATGGCTCCCCCCCGAAGCGCCTGCGGCGCCTCCCCCTCAAGGGGGCGATACCAGCGGCCCGGCGAAGCCGGTTCCGCGGTATCCCTGGCCTTTGGCTGCGTCGGTTTCATGGGTCGTGGGTCGAGGGCAGCACGGTGAAGCAATTAGGATGGATACGATGCTGTTCGCCGCCCTCCCCCGTTCTTTGCATCGATGCACGCTGCTCGTCGCGGGGCTGCTGGCCGGCTGCGCGGTGGGACCGGACTACGTGCGCCCGGCGCTGTCGCTGCCCGATCGCTTCACCGCCGCTGCGGTGGAGACCGAAGCCGCGACTGCCGTAACGGCCCCGAAACCCGTCGACAGCTCCGAAGTGCCCGTGCAGCACCTGTCCAAGGCGCTCGACATACCGGCGCAGTGGTGGCAGGCCTTCCGTTCCGAGCCGCTGAACGCCTGGGTCGAAGCCAGCCTGGCGCACAACCCGAATGTCGAGGCGGCGCAGGCCGCCCTGCGCGCCGCCCAGGAAAACGCGCTGGCCGAATCCGGCGCCTTCTGGCCCCAGGTGGCCCTGAACTTCACGCCGACGCGCCAGCACATCGCGGACACCATCGCCAGCCCGCTCTCCAACAACGCCACCACCTACAACCTGCACACGGCGCAGGTCACGGTCTCCTACGCGCCCGACGTGTTCGGCGGCACGCGGCGCGCGGTCGAGGCGGCGCAGGCGCAGACCGAGCAGCAGCGCTTCCAGTACGAAGCGACCTACCTGACGCTGAGCGCCAATGTCGTGACGGCGGCCATCACCGAGGCGGCATTGCGCGCCCAGCGCGATACGACCCATGCGATCATCGCTGAGCAGAAGGATGTGCTGGCGAGCTACTACCGGCAACAGGCGCTGGGCCAGGCCTCGCTGGCCGACGTCGACGCACAGGAGGCCGCACTGGCCAGCACCGAGGCCACGCTGCCGCCGCTGGACAAGCAGCTCGGCGTGCAGCGCAACCTGCTGGCCACGCTGGCCGGGCGCTACCCGGCCGAGCAGGGGGACACGCATTTCGAGCTCGCTGCGCTCGAGCTGCCCAGCGAGCTGCCGCTGACCCTGCCTGCCGACCTGGTGGAACACCGCCCCGACGTGCGCGCCGCCGAGGCGCAACTGCATGCGGCCAGCGCCGGCATCGGCGTCGCGGTGGCGGCACGGCTGCCCAACGTGCAACTGGGCGTGAACGCCTATGGCTCGTCGGCCCTCGCCCTGTC
>DASXKG010000642.1:0-7428 GCA_036496965.1 Variovorax sp. | reverse complement strand
AGGAGTTCGGCGAACTTGAAGACGAAGTTGCGCAGGTAGGCGCTGCGCTTGAAGGCGACACGGGCGATGTTGACGCCGAAGATGTGGCCCATCGGGCGCACCACCAGGTCGGCGTTGGAGTCGTCGCGCACCGCCATTTCGGCCACGATGCCCACGCCGAGGCCGAGCCGCACGTAGGTCTTGATGACGTCGGAATCGATCGCCTCCAGGGCGATGCGCGGCGTGAGCTTCTTCTGCGCGAAGGCATGGTCGATGCGCGTGCGGCCGGTGAACGAGGGGTGGTAGGTGATGATCGGCTCGTTCGCCAGGTCCTCGAGCGAAATGCGTTCCTTCTCGCCCAGCGGATGCCCTTGCGGCAGCACCAGCACATGCTGCCATTCGTAGCATGGCATGGTCACCAGTTCGGCATAGTCGGCCAGCGATTCGGTGGCGATGCCGATCTCGGCGATTTCGTCGATCACCATCCGTGCCACCTGGTCGGGTGAGCCCTGGTGCAGGCTCACGTTGACCTTCGGATAGGCCTCGCGCAGCCTGGCGACCGGCACCGGCAGCACGTAGCGCGCCTGGGTGTGGGTGGTGGCGATCGACAGCGTGCCGCTGTCCTGGGCGCTGAACTGTTCGCCGATGCGCTTCAGGTTGCCGACTTCGCGCATGATCAGTTCGATGCTGGCCAGCACGTGCGCACCGGGCTCGGTGACGCGCTTGAGCCGCTTGCCGTGGCGCGCAAAGATCTCGACGCCCAGTTCTTCCTCGAGTTCGATGATCGCCTTCGACACCCCGGGCTGCGAAGTGTGCAGGGCCTTGGCCGCCTCGGTCAGATTCAGGTTGCGCCTGACGGCTTCCTGAACAAATTTGAATTGGTGAAGATTCATAACGAATTCCGTATCATTTTCGGATTCATTATGCCTTGGCACTCTATTGGGGGCTCAGGCGAGAGCCTTCCGTGCCAGCAGTTCGATGACCTCCGGATCCTCGCCGACCGCCCCGCGCAACGAGAACGCCACCTCGGGATGCAGGGTGCGCAATGCGTCGAGCAGGCGCGGCAGATCCTCGCGCGCATGCTTTCCCATGCCGAGGAAGAGCGGCAGCACGCGGATCGCGGTGGCGCCCGCCGCGATCAGCGATTCGGCGGCGCTGCGCAGATCGGGCGCAGCCAGTTCGAGGTAGGCGCAGGCGACGCGTGCCGACGGATCGAGCGTCCGGACCCGGCGCGCCACGGCCTCCACCGGCGCGCGCCAGCGCTCGTCGCGCGAGCCGTGCGCAAGCAGGACGATGCCCAGAGTGGTCGTCACGTCAACGGCGCAGGACCAGCCAGCTGAAGGCCGCCAGCGACATCACCGAGTAGATCAGCCCGGGCGCCGCCGCCGTGATCCAGGGCAGCCAGTTGTTCAGATTGCCGAGATAGCCGAAGACATTGTTGAGCAGGAAGAAGCTGATGCCGATCATCACGCCGGCGAACACATAGGAGGTGATGCCGGACTGGCGGAAATGCAGGTAGGCGAAGGGCAGCGCCAGCACGATCA
This sequence comes from Variovorax sp., assembly GCA_036496965.1. Classification (GTDB taxonomy): domain Bacteria; phylum Pseudomonadota; class Gammaproteobacteria; order Burkholderiales; family Burkholderiaceae_C; genus Variovorax. The sequence continues at coordinate 5,905 of DASXKG010000642.1, read as the reverse complement.
TCACCAGGCAGGACAAGGGATAGAACACCTTGCGCCAGAACTCGATCTCGTAGCGCTGCGCCGCCTGCCCGTTGGCATCCAGATGGCGGATGTAGTCGAACAGGTCGAGCGTACGCATGCGCTCCGGGCGCAGCAGCGCGACCGACACCATTTCGCGGCTGAGCGAGGTCGGCCATTCGAGCGTCGGGGAGGTGGTGGTGACGATGCGCGGCGTCACCGCGCCGCGAATGTCGTAGGCTTCGCGTTGCGCGTCGACCAGGGTCCAGTGCCCCGGCTCGACGGAAGCGCTGGGCGCGGTCAGCTGCGCGACCAGGAAGCCCTGGGCGTCGAATTGGAAAATGCGCGGCTCCTTCAAGCTACCGTCCCGGCCCATCGACACCACGTTCACCGCATACGAGGTATCGCCCTGCCGCTCCTTCAACCAGGCGCCCGTGTTGCCGATCAGCGAGTAGGCGCCCTGATAGCGCACCTTGAGCAGCTGCGCCGTGCGGTCGGTGACGGGCGCCACATAGTCCCCGACCGCGAAGGTCAGCAGCACGAAGCTCAGGCCGAGCAGCAGCAGCGTCTGCAAGGCCCGCCAGGGGCCGAGCCCGCTGGTGCGCAGGATGGTGAATTCCGAGCTCTGCGCCAGCCGCGCCATGACGAAGATGGTCCCGATCAGCACCGCGATCGGCAACAGCTCGTAGAGGTGGCTCGGGATCAGCAGCGTGACATAGAGCAAGGCCTGCGCGGCACCGTAGCCCATCGATTCGGGCCGGCCGATCGCCTGCAGCTCATCGACGAAGTCGAAGAAGAAGAACAGGCACAGGAAGCCCAGGGCGACGAAGGCCACGGCCTTCACCACCTCGACATAGATCAAGCGGCGGATGGTCTTCACGCGGTGGCGGGGCTCTCGGGCCGTGGGGGCCGGGGCCGGCGTGTCGGACGGCTCCAGTTGTAGTGCCGCTTCGCCAGCCACAGCAGCGTGCAAAGCAGCACGCCGCCATGCAGTGCGAGCGTGAAGCCGCCGGCGCTATAGCGCCCCGATGCGACCCAGCTCTGGCCGAGATTGAGCATGTTGTAGTAGAGGACGAAGGCAAACAGTCCGAACACCAGGTTGCCGCTGCGGCCGACGCGCGGGTTGACACTGGACAGCGTCAGCGCCAACAGCACCAGGTTGACGGCCGCGAACAGCATGCCCAGCCGCCAGGCCAGCTCGCTGCGGTTGACCGGCGTGGGCTCGCGCAGCAGGGTGAGGGTGGTGCGGGCCTGCATCGGCGTGGCGTCATCGGTGTCGTCGCTGTCGCTGCCGGTCTGGGCGCCGTAAGTGTCGAATTCGCTGACCTTGATGCCGTCGCTGGACGGCTGCAGCGGCTGCTCGATGCGCTGGCCGTTGCTCAAGAGCAGGAAGCGCCGGTTGTCGATGTCCTCCATCCGGCCGCTGCGCGCCGACGTCACGATGCGCAGGTTGCGCTCGATCGAGGAGATGAAGACATTGCTGGCGGTGGCGCTGTCGGGCGCGTCCTTGTCGATGAAGAACACGCGCATGCGTCCCGCCGACTCCCGGAACTCGCCCGGTGCCACGCGTTCGATGTCGCTGCGGTGCTCGTAGCGCGATTTCAGTGTCATGGTCTGCGAGTTGGACCAGGGCCAGCCGATCAGGGCGCACACGGCGATCAGCACCAGGATCGGCCAGGCGAAGCCGTACATCGGGCGGATGAAATCGACCAGGCTGCGTCCGCTGGAGAACCAGATCGCCATTTCGCTGTCGCGGTACATGCGCGAGAGCGTCCCGACCACCGAGATGAACAGGCACAGGCTGAGCACGGTCGGCATGTAGCCGAGCACCGTGAAGGTCATCACCAGGAAGACCTCCTGCGGATTCACGCTGCCGCGGGCCGCCAGGCCGAGCGTCTTGATCAGCATCATGGTCATCATGATGGTGACCAGCACCACCAGCGTGGCCCCGAAGCTGCGCGACAGCTCCTTGCGTAAAGAGGAATGGAATAACATCGTCGAGGGAAAAAAAGGATTATGGACTTTCAACTCAAGACCCTCACTGCCGCTCAGGCTGCCGCGGAAAAATGCGATGTGCTCATCGTGCTGGCGGGGCCCGCGTCCCCTCCGGCCAAGGATGCGCTGTCGGCCCTGATCGCCGAAGCCGTCAAGGCCGGCGACCTGCCCGACAAGGCCGGCAAGTGGCTCGCGCTCTATCGCGCCGCCGGTGTCGCCCCAGCGCGCCTGCTGCTGGTGTCGGTGGGCGATGGCAAGCCGGCTTCGGTTCGCACGGCGGTGACGGCGGCCGTCGGCGCGGCCAAGGCCTCGAATCCCAAGCGCGTCGCGCTGGTGTTCGCCCAGGCGGTCGAAGCGGCGAGCCTGCACGCCGCGCTGCTGGCGGCGGCCGATGCCAGCTATGTCTACACCACCAGCAAATCGACCTCCGAGCCGCGCAGCATTCGCCAGCTCAGCGTCGGCGTGGCGGATGCGACGGCGCTGCGCGGCGCCTTCGACGAGGCCGTGGCCACGGTCGCCGGCATCGAACTGGCCAAGGAATGGGGCAATCGCCCAGCCAACTACTGCACGCCGAGCCTGCTGGCCGATGCCGCGAAGAAGCTCGGCGAGCTGCCCAAGCTGAAGGTCGAGGTGCTGGGCCCGAAAGAGGTGGCGAAGCTGGGCATGGGCGCGTTCATGGCGGTGGCGCAGGGTTCGTCCGAGCCGCTGCGCTTCATCGTGCTGCGCTACAACGGCGGCCCGAAGGACCAGGCACCGGTGGTGCTGGTCGGCAAGGGCATCACCTTCGACACCGGCGGCGTCTCGCTCAAGCCGGCGGCCGAGATGGACGAGATGAAGTTCGACATGTGCGGCGCCGCCAGCGTGCTGGGGGTGTTCCGCGCGCTCGGCGAGATCCAGCCGGCCATCAACGTGGTCGGCCTGATCCCCTCCTGCGAGAACATGAACGACGGCGGGGCGGTCAAGCCCGGCGACGTGGTGACGAGCATGAGCGGCCAGACGATCGAGGTGCTCAATACCGACGCCGAGGGGCGGCTGATCCTGTGCGACGCGCTTTGCTATGCCAAGCGCTTCCAACCCGCGGCGGTCATCGACATCGCGACCCTGACCGGTGCCTGCGTGGTGGCGCTGGGCCACATACGCAGCGGACTCTTCACGGCCGACGATGGGCTGGGCGCCGCACTCGAAGCCGCCGGCGAGGCGGCGCAGGATCGCTGCTGGCGCCTGCCGCTGGATGACGACTATGCCGAGGGCCTGAAGAGCAATTTCGCCGATGTCGCCAACATCGCCGGGCGTGCCGGCGGCGCCGTCACGGCCGCCAAGTTCCTGCAGCGCTTCACCAGCGACTATCCCTGGGCGCACCTGGACATCGCCGGCACGGCCTGGAAAAGCGGTGCAGCCAAGGGTTCCAGCGGACGCCCGGTCGGCTTGCTGCTCGGCTACGTGCTCGCGCAAAGCCGCAACCCCGGCGCGAAGCCGGCTTCGCCCAAGCCGGGCAGATCGGCCAAATCCGCCAAGCCCGCCAGGTCCGGCAAAGGCCGCGCGACGCAATGACCGAAATCGACGGTCACTACAACATGCCCGACAAGGTGGACTACGCCTGCCGACTGTTGCGCAAGGCGGTGGGCGCGCACGGCGCGCGGCTGGTGGTGGTGGCCGAGCCGCAGGTCCTCGATGCCATCGACATCGCGCTCTGGAAGATCTCGCCGACCGAATTCCTCGCCCATTGCCGCAGCGACGACGCGCCCGCGCTGCTGGCGCGTTCGCCGGTCGTGCTGGCAGACAGCGGCAGCGCGTCGCTGCCCGACCGGCCGATCCTGGTCAATCTCGGGGCCGGCCTGCCGGAGCGCTTCGAGCGCTTCGAGCGCCTGATCGACATCGTCGGCAGCGAGGATGCCGACAAGCTCGCGGGTCGCACCCGCTGGCGACACTACAAGGACCGCGGGTACGCGATCCGCACCCATCCCTACGGCGGGAGCGCCAGCTGATGTCCGGCCCGCCGCGCACGCCGCCGCGCTTCGTGCCCACCTTGACCACGGTGCTCGAACTGCCGCCCGAGCCGGCGTCGGTGCCAGCGCCGCCGCCTGCGGCCGAAGCACCGCCATTCGAAGCCTCCCAGGCGATCGCTCTGGACCCGCAGGCCAAGTTGTCGGAGGCGGATGCCTTCCGGCTCGAGGAGCAACTGCTGCATCGCGTGCTCCAGCAGGTCGACTTGTCACTCGAGGAGCGCCTGAGCGACGCGGTGTCAGCTGCAGTTCAGCTTCACCTCGACAGCATGATTCCGGCCCTGCGCCGGGACATCGAGGCGGTGCTGAGGGCGTTGGTCAGCGAGGCGCTCGCCAATGAGCTTGCAGAACCTCCTTCCAATCCCCCTGGGGATCGGAAATAGGCTCCCAGACAACAACCCCGGGTCTACGCCAGCATGGGGCCCGGAAACCTTGGGCTAAACTGCGCCCGGGTCGAAAAGCGCGAGGGCGCTGCGCATCCACGGCGCGATACTTGCTCGGTTGAAGCGCCCGGATCCAAAGACCGGTTTTCAACTCATTCATCAATGTTCAAGAGGTTTCCCATGCAATTGAAATGGACTGCCGTCGCCCTGGCTGCTCTCACGCTCGTGGCTTGTGGCAAGAAGGAAGAAGCCGCCGCACCCGCACCCGCTCCAGCGCCGGTCGCTGCGGCGCCTGCGGCTGCTCCCGCCCCCGCTCCGGCGGGCGACACGATCGAGGTCAAGATCGGCCACGTGGGGCCCACCAGCGGCCCCATCGCCCACCTTGGCAAGGACAACGAGCTGGGCGCGCAGATGGCGATCGAAGATCTCAATGCGCGCAAGATCAAGCTTGGCGACAAGACGGCCCACTTCACGCTGCTCGCCGAAGACGATGCAGGCGACCCCAAGCAGGGCACCGCGGTCGCGCAGAAGCTGGTCGACAGCAACGTCAACGGCGTCGTCGGTCACCTGAATTCGGGCACCACGATCCCGGCCTCCAAGATCTACAGCGATGCCGGCATTCCGCAGATCTCGCCTTCGGCGACCAACCCCAAGTACACGCGCCAGGGCTTCAAGACCGCCTTCCGCGTGGTGGCTGACGACACGCAGCTCGGCGGCACGCTGGGCAAGTACGCGGTCAATACGCTCAAGGGCAAGAACATTGCCGTGATCGACGACCGCACGGCCTACGGCCAGGGCGTCGCCGAGGAATTCGAGAAGGCCGCCAAGGCCGCGGGCGGCACCATCGTCGGACATGAGTTCACGACCAACAATTCGACGGACTTCAATGCCATCCTGACGAAGTTGAAGGGCGAGAAGCCCGACGTCATCTTCTTCGGCGGCATGGATTCAGTCGCCGGTCCGATGCTCAAGCAGGTCAAGCAGCTCGGCATGGACAACGTCAAGTTCATGGGCGGCGACGGCATCTGCACCGCCGAACTCGCCAACCTGGCCGGCGACGCGATCGGCGACGACAAGGTGGTCTGCGCTGAAGCCGGCGGCGTCGAAGGCGACTACAAGGCGCCGCTCGACGCCTGGAAGGCGGCGTTCAAGACCAAGAACGGCGTCGAAGTCCAGATCTATGCGCCGTACGTCTACGACGCGGTGGAGGTGATGGCGGCTGCGATGGAAAAGGCCGGCTCGGACGACCCGGCCAAGTACCTGCCGGAACTCGCCAAGATCGACTACAAGGGCCTGACCGGCCCGATCGCCTTCGACGAAAAGGGCGACATCAAGAACGGCGCCCTGACGATCTACACCTACAAGGGTGGCCAGAAGACGCAGCTTGCCGTGGTGCGCTGAGCGCGCAGGCGATGCTTCCAAAAAGGGCCTTCGGGCCCTTTTTTCATGTGCGCCCAGCATGGGCGCGATCCTGGAGGTGCAAGTCCTCCCGCGAGCTGACCACAGCGAGCGAAGTGAAGTGCAACT
>DASXKG010000641.1:0-7050 GCA_036496965.1 Variovorax sp. | reverse complement strand
GCGCTCGACCGCACCCAACCCTTGCTGCCCCTGGCCCCGGGTATCCCCGAGCGCCGAACACACGACTATGAGCGCCACGGCACGACCACACTCTTTGCAGCGTTGGTCCTCGCCACTGGAGCCGTCAAATCAGGCAGTCTTCGATCGACGCCTCGAGCTCGCGCCGAGCGTGGGAAACGCCAGCCGTAGGTCAGTTACATTTCCTGTCGCATCGTTTGCTTGGTAGCCCGGCAGTCGGTCCACGGCGGACTTGAACTGATCGCCGCGAATGATCGCGAGCATGTCCTTCAATGCTGGCGCCTCCAGTGAGCGCTCCTCGCACAAGAGGAAGTAGCGTTCGGTTTGGATCGGCACGAAGTCGAGCTTGAAGTGTCGTGCCGGCGTCTCTACTCCGAAGCCGACATCAGCCATGCCACTGGCCACATAGGCTGCGACGGCCGCGTGCGTGAGTTCGCATTGCTCATAGCCGTGCACCAACGCCGAGGAGATGCCCTCCTTGCGCAACAGCAAATCGAGCAGGAAGCGCGTGCCCGAGCCCGGTTGGCGGTTGATGAAGTGCACGTCGGGCCGTGCGAGATCCTTGATGCCGTAGACCTTCTTTGGATCGCCCTTGGCCACCATCAAACCGAGTCGCCGCGTCGCGACGCCGATCAGTTTTTGAGACGCTGGCTTCAGCCATTGCGCATAGTGTGCGATCGCGTCGGCTTCGAACTCGCCGACCGGCACGTGGAAGCCGGCGACTTCGCAAGCGCCCAAGTGCAGCGAAGCCACGGCTTCGGTACTGCCACAGTAGCGCAGTTCGGTGATGATGCCTGCGGCACCCAGCGCGACGTGCAGTGCCTCGATCGCGAAGCCGTGGCTGGCGTGGATGCGCAGCAGCGGCGACACAGTCGTCAGCACCCGATCGAGTTCGGTCTGCAGCTCGGAGGCGAGCGAGTCCAGCATCGGCGAGAGGCGCGCCGCTATGCGCCGATCAGCCCACACCAGCTTCTCGGCCAGCGGACTCAAGGAGGAGCCCTTGCCACGCTCCATGCGCAGCAGCGGCGTACCAAGCATCGCCTCGCCCTGCCGGATCAGCTGCCATGCGTGGCGGTAAGACACCTGCATCGCCTGGCAGGCCTTCAGCAGGCTGCCGTGCTCGGCGACGCTGACCAGCAGCGCGACTGTGCGCTCGGCCAGTGCGGTGCCGCCGGGTCGGCTGATCGTCCAGTGAGGTTTGATGCTGACTTGATGCATAGGGTTGTTGCTTATGCGCCTTGGCGCCTATGACGTGGGTCGCCTCCATCATATTGCGCATTGGTAGTCTCCGCCCTAAATTGGTGACACCGAAGAAGTACTTATGTCGCACAGCACCTATGCGGAGGCATTGCATGAACCCCACCCCAGCGGGCGTGACCGAAGCCGTACTGGCCCGGCACATCGATGAACCGGGCGCCTTGTTGCCAATCCTGCACGAGGTGCAGGATGCGCTCGGCCACATCCCGCGCGAGGTCGTGCCACTGATCGCCGAAGGACTGAACCTGTCGCGCGCCGAGGTGCACGGCGTTGTCACTTACTACCACCACTTCCGCAAAGAGGCGCCAGGCCGGCACGTGGTGCAGGTGTGCCGCGCCGAGGCGTGCCAGGCGATGGGCGCTGACGCTCTGATGGCGCATGCCGAGCACGCGCTCGGTTGCCACACGCACGGCGGTCATGGCAGCACGAGTGCGGATGGCCGCTACACGCTGAGCCCAGTCTACTGCCTCGGTCTGTGCGCGTCGTCGCCGGCCATGGTCGTGGATGACAAGCTGCACGGGCGGATGACGCTGGCGCGCTTCGACAAGGTTTTCGCCAGATTGGGAGAGATCGCATGAGCGCCGTCAAGATCTACGTACCGCGCGACTCGGCCGCACTCGCCGTTGGCGCAGACGAGGTCGTCTCGACCTTGCAAGCCGAATGCGGGCGCCGCGGGCTGACCGTGGACATTGTTCGCAACGGCTCCCGCGGCATGTTCTGGCTCGAGCCGCTCGTCGAAGTCTCCACGGCGCAGGGCCGCGTCGCATACGGTCCCGTAACACACGATGACGTGCCTGCTTTGCTCGACGCCGGCCTGCTAGCCGGCGCAGCCCACGCGCTCTGCCACGGCATCACCGAACAGATCCCCTACCTCGCTAAACAGGAACGTCTGACCTTCGCGCGCATGGGCGTGACGGACCCGCTTTCGATTTCCGACTACGAAGCGCACGAAGGCTTTGCTGGCCTGCGATCCGCGCTCGCGTTGCAGCCAGAAGCGATCGTCCAGCAGGTGCTCGATTCCGGGCTGCGCGGTCGTGGCGGCGCAGCCTTCCCGACCGGCATCAAGTGGAAAACGGTGGCGGCCGCACAGGCTGTGCAGAAGTACGTCGTCTGCAACGCCGACGAGGGCGACTCGGGCACCTTCTCCGACCGCATGACGATCGAGGGCGATCCGTTCATGCTTATCGAAGGTATGGCGATCGCGGCGATCGCGACCGGCGCAACGCGTGGCTACGTCTACATCCGCAGCGAATACCCCGACGCGGTCGCGACGATGACTGAAGCTGTTCAGCGAGCCACGGCCTCGGGCTTCCTCGGGGGCGACATCCTGGGCTCGGGCCGCGCCTTCCACCTGACGGTGCGCAAGGCGGCCGGCGCGTATGTGTGCGGCGAAGAGACGGCGATGCTCGAAAGCCTGGAGGGCAAGCGCGGCATCGTGCGTGCGAAGCCGCCGCTGCCGGCGATCGAAGGCCTGTTCGGCTGCCCGACGGTCATCAACAACGTCATCAGCTTCGCCAGTGTGCCGCTGATCCTGGCGCGCGGCGCAGCGTTCTACCGCGACTACGGCATGGGTCGCTCGCGCGGCACGCTGCCGATGCAGCTCGCCGGCAATATCAAGCACGGCGGCTTGGTCGAGAAGGCCTTCGGCGTGACGCTACGCGAGCTGATGTTCGATTTCGGTGGCGGCACCGCGACCGGCCGGCCGATCAAAGCGGCACAGGTCGGCGGCCCGCTCGGCACCTACCTGCCCGAGTCGCAATGGGATCTGCCGATGGACTACGAAGCCTATGCGGCCGTGGGCGCCGTCGTCGGCCACGGCGGCATCGTTGTACACGACGACACAGCTGACCTCTCGAAGCTCGCGCGCTACGCGATGGAGTTCTGCGCGATCGAATCCTGCGGCAAGTGCACGCCCTGCCGCATCGGCTCGACGCGCGGTGTCGAGGTGATCGACAAGATCATGGCACCGCCCTCCCGCAATCACAACAAGCCGCAGCAGGTGCAACTGCTTCGCGAGCTATGCGACACGATGCTCCACGGCAGTCTGTGCGCAATGGGCGGCATGACGCCCTACCCCGTGCTCTCGGCGCTGAACCACTTCCCGCAGGACTTCGGTCTTGCGACCCCTGATCGCGAAGCCGCATAGGAGACAGGCCATGCTCGACCACCTCAAAGAGACCGACTACGGCACCCCGCGGCGCGAGTCTAAACAGGACGTCACGCTGGAGATCGACGGCAAGTCGGTCACGGTGCCCAGGGGCACGTCGCTGATGCGCGCTGCGGTCGATGCCGGCGTCCAAGTGCCCAAGCTCTGCGCCACCGACAGCCTCGAACCGTTTGGCTCGTGCCGACTGTGTCTGGTCGAGATCGACGGCCGCAAGGGCTTCCCCGCTTCGTGCACCACGCCCGCTGAGGCAGGCATGAAGGTGCGCACGCAGACGCCCAAGCTGCAGGGGCTGCGAAAGGGCGTGATGGAGCTCTACATATCCGACCACCCGCTGGACTGCCTGACGTGCAGCGCGAACGGCAATTGCGAACTGCAGGACATGGCCGGCGTGACTGGGCTACGCAATGTGCGCTACGGCTTCGACGGCGCGAATCACTTGAAGAGCGAGAAGGACGAATCGAACCCGTACTTCACTTACGACGCGTCGAAGTGCATCGTCTGCAACCGCTGCGTGCGCGCCTGCGAGGAAACGCAGGGCACGTTCGCGCTGACGATCTCGGGCCGAGGCTTCGAGTCGCGCGTGTCGCCGGGCATGGACGAGCCGTTCATGGAGTCGGAATGCGTGAGTTGCGGCGCCTGCGTCGAAGCCTGCCCGACCGCGACGCTGCAAGAGAAGTCGGTGATCTGGCTCGGCCAGCCCGAGCACAGCGCGATCACGACTTGTGCGTATTGCGGCGTCGGTTGCGGCTTCAAGGCCGAAATGAAGGGCAACGAGGTGGTACGCATGGTGCCGTGGAAGGACGGTGCCGCGAACGAAGGTCACAGCTGCGTGAAGGGCCGCTTCGCCTGGGGCTACGCGACGCACCAGGACCGCATCACGACGCCGATGATCCGCAAGAAGATCACCGATCCATGGCAAGCCGTCAGCTGGAAGGAAGCGATCGGCTACGCCGCGAGCGAGTTCAAGCGCATTCAGGCCAAGCACGGCCGCGACTCGGTTGGCGGCATCGTCTCGTCGCGCTGCACGAACGAGGAAGGCTACCTGGTCCAGAAGCTGGTGCGCGCAGCGTTCGGCAACAACAACGTTGACACCTGCGCCCGTGTGTGCCACTCGCCGACTGGCTACGGCCTGAAGCAGACGCTGGGCGAATCGGCCGGCACTCAAGCCTTCAAGTCGGTCGATAAGGCCGATGTGATCCTGGTGATGGGCGCGAACCCGACCGATGGTCACCCGGTGTTCGCATCGCGCATGAAAAAGCGCCTGCGCGAAGGGGCAAAGCTGATCGTGATCGACCCACGCAAGATAGACATCGTCAAGTCGCCGCACGTCAAAGCTGCGCACCACTTGCAATTGCGGCCGGGCACCAATGTCGCGGTCGTCACCGCGCTTGCACACGTTATCGTCACAGAAGGGCTGATGGCAAACGAGTACATCGCCGAGCGCTGCGACGACAAGACTTTCAACGAATGGCGCGAGTTCGCATCGCGCCCTGAGAACTCCCCGGAAGCAACCGAAGCGATCACCGGCGTGCCGGCCACAGAAACGCGCGCCGCGGCGCGCCTGTACGCCACCGGCGGCAACGCCGCGGTCTACTACGGCCTGGGCGTCACTGAGCACAGCCAAGGCTCGACCACGGTAATGGGCATCGCGAACCTCGCCATGGCGACCGGCAACGTCGGTCGCGAAGGTGTGGGCGTAAACCCGCTGCGTGGCCAGAACAACGTGCAGGGCTCGTGCGACATCGGCTCGTTCCCGCACGAGTTGCCGGGCTACCGGCACGTGTCCGATACGACCGTGCGCCACGAGTTCGAACTGGCCTGGGGCGTAGAGTTACAGAGCGAGCCGGGCCTGCGCATCCCGAACATGTTCGATGCCGCGCTGGATGGCAGCTTCATGGGCCTGTACTGTGAGGGTGAGGACATCGTCCAGTCCGACCCCGATACGCAGCACGTCGCGCATGCGCTCGAGGCGATGGAGTGCATCGTCGTGCAGGACCTGTTCCTGAACGAGACCGCGAAATATGCGCACGTTTTCCTGCCCGGCTCGTCGTTCCTCGAAAAGGACGGCACATTCACGAACGCCGAGCGCCGCATTTCGCGCGTGACCAAGGTGATGCCGCCGAAAGCCCAATACGCCGACTGGGAAGTGACGATGCTGCTGTCGAATGCGCTCGGCTACCCGATGAACTACAAGCACCCGAGTGAGATCATGGCCGAGATCGCGGCGCTGACTCCGACCTTCTCCGGCGTGAGCTTTGAGCTCATCGAAAAGCTCGGCAGCGTGCAATGGCCGTGCAATGCCGAGGCGCCGAACGGCACGCCGACGATGCACATCGACCGCTTCGTGCGCGGCAAGGGCAAGTTCATCATCACGCAGTACGTCGCAAGCGACGAGAAGGTGACGCGCAAGTTCCCGCTGCTGCTGACGACCGGGCGCATCCTGTCGCAGTACAACGTCGGCGCACAGACGCGGCGCACCGAGAATAACCAGTGGCACAGCGAGGACCGACTCGAGATCCACCCGGTCGACGCCGAAGACCGCGGCATCCTCGACGGCGACTGGGTCGGCATCCGCAGCCGTGCCGGCGACACGGTGCTGCGCGCAGTCGTCAGCGAGCGCATGCAGCCGGGTGTGGTCTACACGACTTTCCACTTTCCCGAATCGGGCGCGAACGTGATCACGACCGACAACTCCGACTGGGCCACCAACTGTCCCGAATACAAGGTCACGGCGGTGCAGGTGATGCCGGTCACGCAGGCGTCCGAATGGCAACGCGAGTACAGCCGTTTCGACAAGGTGCAGGCCGACCTGCTCGAGCAGCGCTACGCGGTGGGGGTCAAATGATCGCGACCGCATCGGACGGCGCGCAGCTCGCGTCGGTCGTGCGCTGGCGCGATGGCGAGCGCTGCGAGGTCGAGGACTGGCTCACCGAGGAGGTGCCGATCGCACTGGAGTTCAATGGCGTATCGCACGCGGTGATGCTTGCGACGCCGGCCGACCTCGAAGACTTCGCGCTCGGCTTCGGACTGAGCGAAGGCATCCTCGACAGCGCGGCCGATCTGTACGGCTGCGAGGTGGTGCATTCGGAACAAGGCATCACCGTACAGATGGACGTATCCTCACGCACATTCGTAGCCTTGAAGGGGCGCCGTCGCACGCTCGCCGGGCGCACCGGCTGCGGAGTCTGCGGTACTGAGAGCCTGGATCAGGTGCTGCGGCCAGTGGCGGTCGTTCGCGCAGGTGTACCAGTGCATGCCAGCGCGGTGGCTCGCGCAATGCGCGAGATGCACGATCGCCAGGTGCTGTGCCGAGCGACCGGTGCGGTGCATGCCGCGGCGTGGTGCGCCACCGACGGTGAGGTGCTCGTCGTGCGCGAGGACGTGGGCCGCCACAACGCGCTCGACAAGCTGATCGGCGCGACCGCGCGCGCGGTCGCGCGTGATGGCTTCATCGCAGTGACCAGTCGCGCGAGTGTCGAGATGGTGCAAAAGGCCGCGACCGCCGACGCTTCACTGCTGGCCGCGATCTCTGCGCCCACGCTGCTCGCCGTGCACACCGCGAAGGCCGCGAAAATGAGCCTCGTCGGCCTCGCGCGCCAGGGCAACCT
>DASXKG010000640.1:0-3720 GCA_036496965.1 Variovorax sp. | reverse complement strand
GTGTCTGGGATGCCGATGCAGTCGACCTGTTCGAGTTGCTCAAACCCCTGCTCGACCGCTCGCGCGAAGGACGGCCCTGGGCCATCGCCCAACTCGGCCAGAGCCTCGACGGCTGTATCGCCACCCACAGCGGCGACTCGGCTTATGTCAACGGACCCGAGATCCTGGCGCATCTGCACCGGCTGCGCGCGCTTTGCGACGCCGTCATCGTCGGCCCCGGCACCGCTGCGCTCGACGACCCGCAACTCACCACCCGGCGCGTGGCCGGTCCGCATCCGGTCCGGGTGCTGCTCGATCCGGAGCTGCGCCTGCCGGCCGGCCTGCGTGTCTTCAACGACCACCAGGCCCCCACGCTGCTGGCCTGCGACGCCCGGCACGCGGCCGAGGCGGCGGCCAAGGTCGGCGCGGACCAGGTGCTGGCGGTGCCGGGGCTGATCGATGGGGAGGGCGTGCCGCAGCTGTGCCGGCTGCAGCAAGCGCTGACGGCACGCAGGCTGCGGATGCTGTTCGTGGAAGGCGGCGGCATCACCGTGTCGCGCTTCATCGCACAGGGTTGCCTGGACCGGCTGCACCTGAGCGTGGCGCCGGTGATCATCGGCGGCGGCCGCCCGGGACTCCAGCTGCCACGCAGCGCCGCCATGCGCGACTGCCTGCGGCCCGCGGGGCGGGTCTTCCGCATGGGAGCGGACGTGCTGTGGGACCTGGACCTGCGGGGCGCGCCTTCAGGGGCTTGAGATCCGCACGCGTTTGGCGACGCCGCCCTCGGTGACCGACACGACCTTCGAATAAGCGATGCCGTCCTTGCGCGCCGCCGCGATCTCGCGCAGGTGGATGCCTTGAACGGCCAACCCGGCATGGGCCGATTCGGGCAGCACGCGACACGCCAGCAGATTAGGTACCCGGGTCGTGGACACATGCCTGCCGGCGACGAATTTCTCGATCTTCAACATGCGCTGCGATTTCCTCCTCGGCCAGTCTATGGGACGCCGCTGCGGGGCCGGCCCGCCCTGCTCAGCCTCAGACCGTGCCCCAGCCGAGACTGCGCGCTTCCCGTGCATCAGCGCCGCTATTCAGCATCGTTACCGGAAGCTTCACCCAGCAAGTCGAGATGACCGATGCGCAGGCGACTGCCCGGCAGGCGCTCGAGGCGCTCGGCGCGCCAGGCATCGATGCGCGCGGCGGTAGCCGGCGACTGCACGCGGGCGGCGCCGGCAATGCCGTCGATCAACGTGCGCAGCATTCCGGCGGCCTGCGCACCGCCGCCGGCATCGATGACCCAATCGGTCTGGATCTGCGCACAGCGCCAGCCGGCTGCAGCCATGCGTGCAGCGGTGAACGCCGCGGCGGCCGTCCCCAGCGACGGACCGAAGCCCTTGTCACGGCCCTGGTGGGCGGCGAACAGGCGCTGGATCGCTGCGTCGCCGTCCAGCCGCGGCTCCCACGCGACCCGGCCATCGACGCTGAGCGCGAACAGCAGTGCGGTTCCGGCGGGCCTCACCCGCGCGATCAGTTCCTCCACCCAGCGGGCGGAGACGAGGTCCAGCAAGGCCGAAGCGGTGACCAGACCCGCTTGGGCCAGCGGCAATTCGGCCAACGAGGCGGCGAGGTCGAGCCGCAGCAAGCCGATCTCGGCCTGCCAGTCCGGGCCGGCGAGGCGCAGGCCGGCGCCCGCCTGCGTGCATGCGAAGCCCCGCGGCCGCGCCCAGTCGGCGAGCGCGCGCGGGAGCGCCGCGAGCAGCCGGGCATCGTGGTCGACCACCGTCCAGCGCTGCGGGCCGCCCAGGCGCGGCGCCAGATGGCGCAGGTTGGCGCCAGTGCCGCAAGCGAGATCGATCGCCGCCAGCGGCTCGCCGCGCCGGCGCAGTCGCTGCGCCAGCGCGCGCAGATCCATCGGCGCATCCGCGGCTTCGCGAGCCCGCCGGTCGAAGCCTTCACGCTGCGCGAGCCAGTCGGCACCGAAGCTCATCGCCCGGGTTCCTGCGCCACCGCCGCCAGCGCGGCCGCGAAGCGCGCTGTGCTGCGCTCCCAGGTCGGCAGCTGCGTGCGTGCCGCCCGGGCACCGGCCGCCGCGGCCGCGCGCCAATCGGCATCGTCGATCAGCCGCTGCAGCGCGCCGCGCAGCGCCGCCAGGTCGCCGGGCGCCACCAGCATCCCGGCCGCGGCCGGCACGGTCTCGGGGATCGCGCCGGCGCTGGTGCTGATCACCGGCAGCCCGCGCGCCAGCGCCTCCGCCAAGGCCATGCCGTAGCCTTCGTGGAAGGATGGGAGCAGGAAGGCATCGGCCTGTGCGTACAGTTGTGCCAGGCCGGCCTCGTCCTGCTCGCCATGCAGCACGACGCGGCCGGCCAGCCCGAAGCGCTCGATGCACCCGCGCAGCGCCGCCGCGCATTCGCGATCCATCGTCAGGCTGCCGGCGCAGTGCAGGGTCCAGGCCCGATCGCGCAGCCCCGACAGGGCCTCGACCAGCAGCGCATGGCCCTTGCGCGGCGTCAGGCTGGCCACGCACAGCAGCGAGAGCGCACCTGCAGCCGAGCCGGTCGCGAGCGGCGCCGGATCGCAACCCGGTTCGACCACCGAGATGCGTGCCGCCGGCACATCGAACGCCGCCAGCGAACGCGCCGTCGAAGGACTGGTGACGATCACGCGCCGGGCTGCCGCCAGCGAACGCCGCTCGCTGGCGCGCAGTGCGCGTTCCCGCGCCGGCGCGAGTCCGGTCTCGAGCGCCAGCGGATGATGGACCAGCGCGATCCAGCGCAATCGGTGTGCATGGTCTTCGGCCAGTTCGGCCAGCACGCCGAAGGCGAGGCCGTCGACGATCACCAGGGCATCGTCGGGCTGTGCCTCGACAACGCTGCGCGCCGTCGCGCGTGCGCCGGCGTCCGGCGTGGGATAGCCGGCGCCGAGCGAATCCACATCCACCCGCCAGTGCAGCGCGCGCAAGCCCTCGACGATGCGCCGGTCGTAGCCGTAGCCGCCGGTCCGGGTGGAAAGATCCCCCGGCACCAGGAAGCTGCAGCGCAGGCTCAAGCCACCGTCCCCGCCGACTGCCCGGGCAACGCGCCCTCGAAGGCCGCCCAGGCCACATGCGACTCGTTGAGGCAGACGCGCAAGCCGGCCAGGCCGCCCGCATGGGGCCCGAGTTCGCCGGCGGCGACGCGCGCGGCGACCCGGTCGAAGATCACGCGCGCCATGAATTCGGTGGTGGTGTTGCGTCCGGCGAAGGCCGGATCGTCGTCGAGGTTGCGCAGGTTGAACTCGCCGAGCACGGCGCGCAGGACCTCGGTGGCGCGCGCGATGTCGACCACCATGCCGTCCGGATCGAGTTCGGCGCGGCGCAACGCCAGGTCGACCACGTAGGTCGCGCCATGCAGGCGCTGGGCCGGCCCGAAGGCCTCGCCGCGGAAGCTGTGGGCGATCATGAAATGGTCGCGGACATTGACGCTGTACATGCGGTTCCTTCCTTAGTTCAACCCCAGTATCACGTGTCCCGCGACACATGAAACCGGCGCGCCCAAATGCCAGGGATACCGCGGAACCGGCTTTGCCGGGCCGCTGGTATCGCCCCCTTTTAAGGGGGAGGCGCCGCAGGCGCTTCGGGGGTGTTTTCACGCTGGTAATCGATGCGATGGCACAACGTGTCAGGCGCGCCGGCAGCCAATCGCCCCAGAACCGCGGGCAGTTCGTCGAAAGGCGAACTGTCGGTGATCAGATCGTCGAGCA
>DASXKG010000639.1:0-15681 GCA_036496965.1 Variovorax sp. | reverse complement strand
CCGATGCGGCGGAACGCGCGGGCTTCGTGTTCGCGGTCGATCCGACTTCGGCGGAAGCCTCGTGCATCGGCGGCAACGTCGCCATGAACGCCGGCGGCAAGAAGGCGGTGCTCTGGGGCACGGCGCTCGATAACCTCGCCTCGTGGCGCATGGTCACGCCCGACGCCAAGTGGCTCGAAGTCACGCGCATCGGCCACAACCTCGGAAAGATCCACGATGCGCCGGTGGTCAGCTTCGAGCTCAAGTACTTCGATGCTGGCGGCAAGAAGACGGAGCGCACCGAGCGGCTCGACGTTCCGGGCGCCGTGTTCCGCAAGGAAGGTCTCGGCAAGGACGTCACCGACAAGTTCCTGGCCGGCCTGCCGGGCATCCAGAAGGAAGGCTGCGACGGCCTGATCACCAGCGCGCGCTGGATCGTGCACCGCATGCCGGCCCACACCCGCACGGTGTGCCTCGAATTCTTCGGCAATGCCAAGGACGCCGTGCCGAGCATCGTCGAGATCAAGGACTTCATGTTCGCGGAGCAGAAGCGCAGCGGTGTGTTGTTGGCGGGCCTCGAGCACTTGGACGACCGCTACCTCAAGGCCGTCGGCTACGCCACCAAGTCCAAGCGCCACGGCGGCCTGCCGAAGATGGTGCTGTTCGGTGACATCGCCGGCGACGACGCCGATGCGGTGGCGCGCGCCACCTCCGAGGTGGTGCGCATCGCCAATTCGCGCAGCGGCGAAGGCTTCATCGCCATCAGCCCCGAGGCGCGCAAGAAGTTCTGGCTCGACCGCAAGCGCACCGCCGCCATCAGCCGCCACACCAACGCCTTCAAGATCAATGAAGACGTGGTGATCCCGCTGCCGCGCATGGCCGAGTACAGCGACGGCATCGAGCGCATCAACATCGAGCTGTCGCTGAAGAACAAGATCGCCTTGGCGGATGCGCTCGAGGCCTTTCTCGAGCGCGGCAACCTGCCGCTGGGCAAGAGCGACGATGCCAACGACATTCCTTCGGCCGAGCTGCTCGAAGACCGCGTGGCACAGGCGCTGGCGCTGGTGCGCGAAGTGCGCGCGCAGTGGCAGGGCTGGCTCGACGAGGTCGAGGCGCAGTTTGCGCAATTGCAGGACCATTCGCTGCGCGCCAGCTGGAAGACCCAGATCCGCGCGCCGCTGGCGGACATCTTCAGCGGCGCCGAGTTCACGCCCATCCTTGCCGAGTGCAACGAGATCCACCGGCGCGTGCTCAAGGGGCGGGTGTGGATCGCGCTGCACATGCATGCGGGCGACGGCAACGTGCACACCAACATCCCGGTCAACAGCGACAACTACGAGATGCTGCAGACCGCCCACGCGGCGGTGGTGCGCATCATGGCGCTGGCACGCGCCCTCGACGGCGTGATTTCCGGCGAGCACGGCATCGGCATCACCAAGCTCGAGTTCCTGAGCGACGCCGAACTGCAGCCCTTCACCGACTACAAGAAGAGGGTCGATCCCGAAGGCCGCTTCAACAAGGGCAAGCTGCTGCGCGGCAGCGAGCACAAGGCACAGGACGGCCGTTCGCTGCCTGCCGACCTGACCAACGCCTACACACCCAGCTTCGGGCTGATGGGACACGAGTCGATCATCATGCAGCAGAGCGACATCGGCGCCATCGCCGACAGCGTCAAGGACTGCCTGCGCTGCGGCAAGTGCAAGCCGGTCTGCGCCACCCATGTCCCGCGCGCCAATCTGCTCTATTCGCCGCGCAACAAGATCCTGGCGACCTCGCTGCTGGTGGAGGCCTTTCTCTACGAGGAGCAGACCCGGCGCGGCGTGAGCATCAAGCATTGGGAAGAGTTCGAGGACGTCGCCGACCATTGCACCGTGTGCCACAAGTGCCTGTCGCCATGCCCGGTGAACATCGACTTCGGCGATGTCTCGATGAACATGCGCAATCTGCTGCGCAAGATGGGGCAGAAGTCCTTCCGGCCGGGCAATGCGGCGGCGATGTTCTTCCTCAACGCGACCAGCCCGCAGACCATCAAGCTGATGCGCACCGGCATGGTCGACATCGGCTTCAAGGCGCAGCGCCTGGCCAACGACCTGCTGCGCCGCGCGGCAAAGAAGCAGACCGCCGCACCGCCTGCCACCCTGGGCCCGGCACCGCTGAAGGAGCAGGTGATCCACTTCATCAACAAGAAGATGCCCGGTGGATTGCCCAAGAAGACGGCGCGTGCGCTGCTCGACATCGAGGATGCCGACTACGTGCCGATCATCCGCGATCCGCAGGCCACGACGCCCGAGACCGAGGCGGTGTTCTATTTTCCCGGCTGCGGTTCGGAGCGGCTGTTCTCGCAGGTCGGCCTGGCCACGCAGGCCATGCTCTGGCATGCGGGTGTGCAGACGGTGCTGCCGCCGGGCTATCTGTGCTGCGGCTATCCGCAGCGCGGCAGCGGCCAGTTCGACCGGGCCGAGAAGATGATCACCGACAACCGGGTGCTGTTCCACCGGGTGGCCAACACGCTGAACTACCTCGACATCAAGACCGTGGTGGTGAGCTGCGGCACCTGCTACGACCAGCTGCAGGGCTACCAGTTCGACAAGATCTTCCCGGGCTGCCGGATCATCGACATCCACGAATACCTGCTCGAGAAGGGCATCACGCTGGGCGCCGCGGGCGGCGGCGCCTACCTCTACCACGACCCCTGCCACACGCCGATGAAGCAGCAGGACCCGATGAAGACCGTCAAGGCACTGGTCGGCGACAAGGTGCTGAAGAGCGATCGCTGCTGCGGCGAGTCGGGCACCCTGGGCGTGACGCGCCCCGACATCTCGACCCAGATCCGCTTCCGCAAGGAAGAGGAGCTGAAGCAGGGCGAAGCCGCGCTGCGCGATGCCGGCCAGCTGGCACCCGATGCCAACGTGAAGATTCTGACCAGTTGCCCGAGCTGCCTGCAGGGGCTGAGCCGCTACGGCAACGACCTGAGCAACGGCCTGCTCGAAGCCGACTACATCGTGGTCGAGATGGCGAACCGGATCCTCGGCGACGACTGGATGCCCCGCTACGTGGCCGCCGCCAATCAGGGCGGCATCGAACGGGTGCTGGTGTGAGCGCCGCGCCGGGCCGCCCCAAGCAAGCTCGCGCCCCCTCGGGGGGCAGCGAGGACACGAAGTGCCGAGCGTGGGGGCATGTATGACGACGCTGCATGTCGAGGGGTGCCCGTTGTGCGATGCGGCCGGTGGGCGGCTGGTCCACGAGACGGCGAAGTTCCGCGTCATCCATGCGGCCGAGCCCGGATTCCCGGCGTTCTACCGGGTGGTGTGGCGCGCCCATGTGGGCGAGTGGTCGGAGCTCGATGCCGAGGACCGCGCCCTGTGCATGGATGCTGTCGCTGCCGTGGAGCAGTGCCTGCGCGAAGCGCTGGCGCCGACCAAGATGAACCTCGCGGCGCTGGGCAACATGGTGCCGCACCTGCACTGGCACGTGATCGCGCGATTCGACTGGGACAGCCGCTTTCCGTCCCCGGTGTGGGCCGCGCCCACGCGTGCGCCCGATCCCGGGCGCGAACGCGCCGTCGAGGCGCAACTGCCTGCGCTGGAGCGCGAGATGGCGCGCCGCCTGGCCGCAAGGAGTTAAGTGATGGCAGGTTTGCAAGCGGGCGCACCGACGCCCCTATCGATCACCGTGCACGGCCAGTCGCGCATGCTGGAAGTGGGCTTCTCCGACGGCGCGAGTTTTCGCATTCCGTTCGAGCTGATGCGCATCTACTCGCCGTCGGCCGAGGTGCAAGGCCATGGCCCGGGCCAGGAAGTCCTGCAGACCGGCAAGCGCGAAGTCGGGCTGGTGGACCTGCAGCCGGTCGGCAACTATGCGGTGCAGCCCACCTTCAGCGACGGCCACGACACCGGCATCTTCTCCTGGGACCTGCTGTACGAACTCGGTGCCCGGCAGGCCGAACTCTGGGCGCAGTACGAAGAGCGGCTGGCGGCTGCGGGCGTCGAGCGCGATGCGCCGATGGCGCACAAGCCCGGCCACGGCGCATCAGCCTGCGGCAACGGCTGAGCGCGCGGCGGCAGCGGGCGCGAATGTCCGGCCTTGGCGCGGGGTCGTCGGCTCGGCGTGAACACTTCCGGCCTAACATCGGCAGGATGAGTACCACCCATTTCGGTTTCGAATCCGTCGACGAGCAAGACAAGGCCCAGCGTGTGCGCGGCGTGTTCGACTCGGTCGCATCCCGCTACGACCTCATGAACGACCTCATGTCCATGGGCCTGCATCGCGCCTGGAAGGCCTACACGGTGATGGTCGCCAACCTCGGGGAGGGCTCGAAAGTCCTCGACATCGCCGGCGGCACCGGCGACCTGGCGCTGGCCTTCGCCAAGAAAGTCGGCGCCAGCGGCCAGGTGGTGCACACCGATATCAACGAGGCCATGCTGCGCACCGGCCGCGACCGGCTGCTCGATGCGGGCGTGGCGCTGCCCACGCTGGTCTGCGACGCCGAGCAGCTGCCTTTTCCCGATGCGCATTTCGATGTCGTCAGCGTGGCCTTCGGCCTGCGCAACATGACGCACAAGGACCTGGCGCTGAAGGAGATGAACCGCGTGCTGAAGCCGCGCGGCAAGCTGCTGGTGCTCGAGTTCTCGAAGGTCGCCCAGCCGCTGCGCAAGGCCTACGACTGGTATTCGTTCAGCGTGCTGCCGCGCCTGGGCAAGGTGGTGGCGGGCGACGATGCCAGCTATCGCTACCTCGCCGAATCGATCCGCATGCACCCGGCCCAGGAGGAACTCAAGACCCTCATGAAGGACTGCGGCTTCGGCCACGTCGACTATCACAACATGACCGGTGGCGTGGTCGCCCTGCATGTGGGCATCAAGTGTTGAGCCGGTGGTTCGCCGCAGAGGAGACGTCATGAGGAATGTCTGGACCGTGGTGCTGGCATGCATGCTGGCCATCGTGAGCATCGATGCCGGCGCTGCGCGCATCGGCGGCGGCAGATCGCTGGGCAGGCAATCGGCCAACGTCACCCAGCGCCAGTCGACGCCGTCAGCGCCTGCGGCCGCGCCCGCCGCAGCGGCACAGAATCCGGGCGATGCCTCGGCGGCCAAGCCGGCACCGGCCGCGACGCCCGCAGGCGCGCCCGCCGCTGCGCCTCGGCGCCCCTGGGCCGGCGTGCTCGGCGGCCTGGCCGCCGGCCTCGGGCTGGCCTGGCTCGCCAATTCGCTGGGCCTGGGCGAGGCCTTCGGCAATCTGCTGCTGGTCGGCCTGCTGGTGGTCGTGGCGCTGGTCGTCTGGCGCTTCTTCTCGTCGCGCTCGCGCGGCCAACCGACCACACAGCGGGGCGGTCTGGCGTTCCAGGGCGCGGGCAGCCCGGCCGATGCCACGGCGCTGCCGCAGTACAGCCCGTTGAACGTCGGCAACGATGCCTCGGCGCGGCCTTGGGAGGGCGGCCACGCGGCAAGCTTCGAAACGCAAGCCTTGCCGCAGCCCGCGCAGCCCGCCCTGCACGACGGTGCTTCGCCAGCGGCGGATGCCAGCGCGGCGGGCGGCAGCATGATCGGCTCGGCGCTGGCCGGATCGCAGACCTGGGGCATTCCGGCCGCCTTCGATGCCGATGGCTTTCTCGCGGCGGCCAAGCGCAACTTCGTGACGCTGCAGGACGCCTGGGACCGCGCCGACATCGGCACCCTGCGTTCGATGATGACCGACGGCATGATCGGCGAGATCCAGCAGCAGCTGGCCGAGCGCGCGAACCACACCGGTGGCCAGACCAACAAGACCGAGGTCGTGATGCTCGATGCCAAGCTGCTCGGCATCGAGGAACTGCCTGACGACTACCTCGCCAGCGTGGAATTCTCCGGCATGATCCGGGAGGACATATCCACCGGGCCGAGCCCCTTCCGCGAGGTCTGGAACATGACCCGGCCGACCAGCGGCACGAGTGGCTGGCTGGTGGCTGGCGTCCAGGCACTGCAATAGGCTCGCCCCCCAGGCTGCGCGCGGCCGAAGGCAGGCCGCTCGGGGGCGAGATAATACGGAAATGGTTACACCATCGTCCCCTTTCGCCTTCTTCGACGAACTCGCCAAGCGCGTCGGCAACCACTTCCAGCCGCCGGCCTGGGCAGTGCATGAAATCCAGCATCGCAGCGTCCTCTTCCTGAACCATGTGCTGCAGCAGGAACCGGAGGCGCAGCAGCGGCTGCTGCGCCAGCAGGGCAGGGTGGTGCAGCTCCAGTGGCGCATGGTGACGATGAAGCTGGTCGCCACGCCGGCCGGCTTGCTCGATCTGGCGTCGGACGATGCCGTGGCCGAGCTGATGCTCTCCGTGACCGAGGAATCGCCGTTCGGCCTCGCGCGTGCGGCCTTGCGCGGCGAGAAGCCCGAAGTGCGCATCGAAGGCGACGTGCAGCTGGCCGCCGAGGTCAACTGGCTCGTCGACCACGTCCGCTGGGACGTCGAGGACGACCTGGCCCGGGCCATCGGCGACGTGCCGGCCCATACCGTCGCGACCGGTGTCCGGCGCGTGGTGGCGGCGCTGCGCCAGTTCGTGGGCGAGCGCACCGGCAAGGCCAGCGGCCCTGCAGGCGCGGAATGAGCGCCCGTTTCAGGTCCCGGGCCGGCTCGGGAGCGCACGGCGCGGTCGGGGCATGAGCCGCATCTATCGCGGCGCCTTCATCGTCTGGGTCGCACTTCGCTACGGCCTGGACGAGCTGGTTCTCACGAGCTTCCAGAGGCCCTGGCTGCACGTCGTGGCGCGCGTGGTCTCGGTCGGCCGCAACCTCGACGCGCCGCGCGGGCAGCGACTGCGCGAGGCGCTCGAGCGGCTCGGGCCCATCTTCGTGAAGTTCGGCCAGGTCCTGTCGACCCGCCGCGACCTGCTGCCGCCGGACATCGCCGACGAACTGGCGCGGCTGCAGGACCGGGTGCCGCCGTTTCCCTCGAAGGTGGCGATTGCGACCATCGAGCGCGCCTTCCGGCGGCCGGTCGGCGATATCTTCGTGAATTTCGACGAGACGCCGGTGGCCAGCGCCTCGATCGCCCAGGTGCATTTCGCCACGGTGCGGCTGGGCGACGGCACGGTGCGCGAGGCAGCGGTCAAGGTGCTGCGCCCCGGGATGCGCGAAGTGATCGAGAAGGACCTCGACCTCATGGCCATGATGGCCGGCTGGGTCGAGGGCCTCTCGGCCGACGGCAAGCGCCTGAAGCCGCGCGAGGTGGTCGCCGAATTCGACAAGTACCTGCACGACGAACTCGACCTGGTGCGCGAGGCGGCCAATGCGGCCCAGCTGCGCCGCAACATGGAAAAGCTCAAGCTGGTGCAGATCCCCGAGATGTTCTGGGACTTCTGCCACCCCGAGGTGATGGTGATGGAGCGCATGACGGGCGTGCCGATCGCCCAGCTCGAGCGCCTGCGCGCGGCCGGTGTCGACATCCCGAAACTGGCCCGCGACGGCGTCACCATCTTCTTCACGCAGGTGTTCCGCGACGGCTTTTTCCACGCCGACATGCATCCGGGCAACATCCAGGTCAGCCTCGAGCCCGAGAGCTTCGGGCGCTACATCTCGCTCGATTTCGGGATCATCGGGACGCTGACCGAGTCGGACAAGGAATACCTGGCGCAGAACTTCGTCGCCTTCTTCCGCCGTGACTACAAGCGCGTGGCCGAGCTGCACCTGGAAAGCGGCTGGGTGCCTCCGGGCACGCGCATCGACGAACTGGAAGGCGCGATCCGCACCGTGTGCGAGCCCTATTTCGACCGGCCGCTGAAGGAGATCTCGCTGGGCATGGTGCTGATGCGCCTGTTCCAGACCTCGCGCCGCTTCCACGTCGAGATCCAGCCGCAGCTGGTGCTGCTGCAGAAGACGCTGCTGAACATCGAGGGCCTCGGCCGCCAGCTCGACCCGGAGCTCGACCTCTGGCACACGGCCAAGCCCTTCCTCGAGAAGTGGATGACCGACCAGATCGGGCCGCGCAAGCTCTTCGAGCAGCTGCGCGCCGAGGCGCCGCGCTACGCCAAATTGCTGCCGCAATTGCCGCGCCTGATGCACGATTTCCTGGAGAATCGCGCGCCGGATCACCGCACTGAACTCCTCGAGCTGTTGGCCGCTCAGAAGCGGACGAACCGGCTCCTGCAGGCCATCATCTATGGTGGCATGGGTTTTGTATTGGGTTTGATCGTGATGCAGCTGCTGATTCGCGTGCGTCTGTTCTAGGGGCTCGTTCCCTGTCCGTCATCTTGTCCTGGAGGTCATGTTCATGAGTTCGATGTCGCTGCGTATCCGAGGGCTTCTCGGCATGCTGCTCTGCGCCCTGGCGGCCCTGGCGGCCCTGGCGGCGCCCTCCGCGCAGGCGCAGGAAGAAGAGAAGGTCCTCAACATCTACAACTGGGGCGACTACATCGCCGACGACACGATCGCCAACTTCGAGAAGGAAACCGGCATCAAGGTCCGCTACGACCTGTTCGACAGCAACGAGGCGCTGCATGCCAAGCTGGTCGCCGGCATGAGCGGCTACGACATCGTGGTGCCCGGCTCGCACTTCGCCAAGATGCAGATCAAGGCCGGCCTGCTGCAGAAGTTGGACAAGTCGAAGATTCCCAATCTCGCCAACCTCGACCCGGCGATCCAGGCGCAACTTGCCAAGATGGACCCGGGCAACGACTACCTGGTCGACTGGCTCTGGGGCTACACCACCGTCGGCATCAACCGTGACAAGGTGACGAAGGCGCTGGGCGGCATGCCGATGCCCGACAACGCCTGGGACCTGGTCTTCAAGCCCGAATACATGGCCAAGCTGAAGAGCTGTGGCGTGTCGTACCTGGACACGGCCTCGGAGATCCTGCCGATCGCGCTCAAGTACCTGGGCAAGGATCCGCGCAGCACCAACCCCGAGGACTACAAGGCGGCCGGGGAGATGCTCAAGGCCGTGCGCCCCTATGTGACCCGCTTCTCGGGCTCGGGCTCCGACTACATCGACCAGATGGCCAAGGGCCAGCTGTGCGCGGTCATCGGCTGGTCGGGCGACATCAAGATCGCCAGGGACAAGTCGAACAAGGCCAAGAACCCGCAGAACCTCGAAGTGCTGCTGCCCAAGATGGGCGGCCTGCTTTTCTTCGACACCATGGCCATCCCGAAGGATGCCAAGCATCCCGAGAACGCCTACAAGTGGATCAACTACATCCTGCGCCCGGAAGTGGATGCCGCGCTGACCAACAAGGTCTTCTACGCCAATCCGAACAAGGCAGCGATGAAGTACGTCAACCCGGCGCTGGCCAAGGACAAGGCGGTGTTCCTGGACGACGCCGCGCTGGCCACCATGATCGCGCCGGACACGCCCGACCAGGCCACGCTGCGCCTGATCACCCGCACCTTCACCAATTTCAAGGCCAATCGTTGAGGACGCCCTCGGCATGAATGTTCCCACGGGCGCGGGCGCCTTTCTGCAGATCGAGTCGATCAGCAAATCCTTCGGCGATTTCCGCGCCGTCGACCAGGTCAGCCTCGACGTCGCGCGCGGCGAGATCTTCGCGCTGCTCGGCTCCTCGGGCTGCGGCAAGAGCACCTTGCTGCGCATGCTGGCCGGCTTCGAGTCGCCGAGCGCCGGCAGGATCGTGCTCGATGGCGTCGACCTCGCCGGCATGCCGCCCTACGAGCGCCCGGTGAACATGATGTTCCAGTCGTACGCGCTCTTTCCGCACCTGACGGTCTGGGACAACATCGCCTTCGGCCTTCGGCGCGACAAGCTGCCCAAGGCCGAGATCGCCGCCCGCGTGGAGGAGATGCTGCGGCTGGTGCAGCTCGCGCCCTATGCCAAGCGCAAGCCGCACCAGCTCTCGGGCGGCCAGCAGCAGCGCGTGGCGCTGGCGCGCAGCCTGGCCAAGCGGCCGCAGTTGCTGCTCCTGGACGAGCCGCTGGGCGCACTGGACCGCAAGCTGCGCGAGGACACGCAGATCGAGCTGGTCAACATCATCGGCCAGGTCGGCGTGACTTGCGTCATGGTGACCCATGACCAGGAAGAGGCGATGACGATGGCCTCGCGCATCGCCGTGATGAGCGAGGGCCGCTTCCTCCAGGTGGGCCCTCCGGCCGACATCTACGAAAGCCCGGCGACGCGCTTCGTGGCCGACTTCATCGGCAACGTCAACCTGATGGAAGGCACGGTTGTGGTCGATGCGGTCGACCATGCCGAGATCGCCTGCGCCGACGTGGTCCACCGGGTGGCGCATGGCATCACCGGCTACCAGGGCCAGACGGTCGCGGTGGCCGTGCGGCCCGAGAAGATCCACCTGAGCGCGCAGGCGCCGCAGGACGAGCGCAACCGGGTACAGGGCGTCGTCAAGGCGCTGTCCTACTTCGGCGGCTACACGCTCTACCACCTCGCGCTGCCCAGCGGCGCCACGCTCAAGGTCAACGTCGAGAACGACACCCGGCTGCGCGATGGCGCGCCGGTGCAGGGCGACCATGTCTGGGCCCACTGGCTGCCGACCTCGCAGGTCGTGCTGAAGGACTGATGAAGCGCACCCAGGCGGAGCCCAACGGCATGTTGGCCGGCTGGCGTCATCTTCTGTCGGGCCGGCGCCTGGTCGTCGGCCTGCCCTATGCCTGGCTGCTGGTGTTCTTCCTGCTGCCGTTCCTGATCGTGCTGCGCATCAGCTTTGCCGACATGGACGGCGCGACCATCAGCAACCTGGTGTCGTACGTCGACCAGCAACTGGTGCTGAAGCTGCAGCTATCGAACTACGCCACCATCTTCACCGACGACATCTACCTGAATGCCTACGGCCGCTCGCTGATGTATGCGGCCGTCACGACACTGATCTGCCTCCTGATCGGCTACCCCTTCGCCTACTTCATGGCCCGCGCTTCGTCGGCCGTGCAGCCCTTGCTGCTGATGGGCGTGATGCTGCCTTTCTGGACCAGCTTCCTGCTGCGCGTCTATGCCTGGAAGGGCTTGCTGGATGCGCAGACCGGCTGGGTCGGCCGGCTGCTGGTCACGGTCCATGCCGATCGCCTGCTGGTGCCGCTCGGGCTGATCCCGGCGCCGGGCGAATTCATGTACAGCCCCTTTTCGCTGGTGCTGGGCATGGTCTACACCTACCTGCCCTTCATGCTGCTGCCGCTGTATGCGACGCTGGCCAAGCTCGACCTGAACCTGCTCGAAGCCGCGCAAGACCTCGGCGCCACGCCCTGGCAGGCCTTCTGGCGGATCACCGTGCCGTTGTCCAGGAGCGGCATCATCGCCGGCGCCATGCTGGTCTTCATTCCCTGCGTGGGCGAGTACGTCATCCCGGAACTGCTGGGCGGCCCGGAGACCCTGATGATCGGCCGCGTGCTGTGGGACGAGTTCTTCTCCAACAACGACTGGCCGCTGGCTTCGGGCGTGGCGGCCGTGATGGTGCTGCTGATCATCGTGCCGCTGGCGCTGTTCAACAACAGCCAGGCGAAGGTGGCGCGCGCCGCATGATCGTCACGCCTGCCGGCCGCTGGACCAGCCGCATCTGGCTCGCACTCGGGCTGGTGTTTCTCTACCTGCCGATTGCCGCGCTGGTGGTCTTCAGTTTCACCGATTCGCCGGTGCCCAACATCTGGGCCGGCTTCAGCCTGCGCTGGTACGTCAAGCTGGCCGGCGACGAAACCATCCGCTCGGGGCTCTTCCTCTCGCTCAAGATCGCGGCGGCCACCGCCAGCGCGGCCGTGGTCCTCGGCACGCTGGCCGCCTTTTCGCTCGAGCGGCTGCCGCGCTTCCGGGGGCGGGCCCTGTTCTCCGGCATGGTCAGCGCACCGCTGGTCATGCCGGAGGTGATCGTCGGCCTGTCGCTGCTGCTGATGCTGGTGTCGGTGCAGCGGCTGTTCGGCTTTCCCGAGCGCGGCATGGCGACGATCTGGCTCGGCCATCTGCTGGTCGGCCTGGCCTACGCCAGCGTGGTGATCAGCGCCCGCCTGCGCGACCTGAACCCGCAGTTCGAGGAAGCCGCCCAGGATCTCGGCGCCCGGCCGCTGCAGGTCTTCCTGCTGGTCACCCTCCCGATGATCGCGCAGTCGCTCATCGCCGCCTGGCTCCTGACCTTCACGCTGTCGCTCGACGACGTCGTGATGTCGGCCTTCCTGTCCGGGCCCGGCTCGACCACGCTGCCGCTGGTGATCTTCTCGCGCGCCCGCCTCGGGCTCGATCCCACGGTCAACGCGCTGGCGACCGTGGTGGTTGCGGTGGTGGCGGTGTTCGTGGTGGCTTCGAGCTACATGATCGCGGCGCGCGAACGGCGGCTGCAGCGCCAGCAGCAGGCGGCGCTGAAGGGCGGCGCCGGGGCGCCCGGGTAGCCCCCGTCGGCGCCTTCGCCGGGAGCCGCCGAGCCGGCCCGGCGCTTATAATCGAGAGCTTTGCGAGCGGCCGCCGGTCGCTTTTTTCGCCCCCCGAATCCATGCCCATCTACGCCTACAAGTGCAGCGCCTGCGGCTTTGCCAAGGACGTTTTGCAGAAATTGTCCGACTCGCCGCTCACCGAGTGCCCATCCTGCGGGGAGGGCGCGTTCAGCAAGCAGCTCACCGCCGCCGGCTTCCAGCTGAAGGGCTCGGGCTGGTACGTGACGGATTTCCGCGATGGCGGCGCCGCTGCGAAGAAGGGCGCCGACGGCGGCGCCAAGGGCAGCGATGGCGCTGACAGCGGCGCGGACAAGAGCGGCGAGAAAAGCGCCGAAAAGAACGGCAGCACGGCCCCGGCCGGCGCCGGCGCCCCGGCCGCCGACAAGCCCGCCGCCGCACCCGCCAGTGGCCCGGCTGCGGCGCCCGCCGCTGCCCCTTCCCCGGGCGCCAGCGACTGAGGCCCTCCATGCTCGCGCTGCGCAAATGGCTGCTGTCCGGCTTGCTGGTCATCGTTCCGCTGGTCATCACGCTGGGCGTGCTGAACTGGTTCATCGGCACGCTCGACCAGACGCTGTGGCTGCTGCCCGAAACGTGGCAAAGCTATCTGAATGCGCACAAGGTACGCGGCCTGGGCGTGCTGCTCACCTTGGCCATCCTGCTGGCGGTCGGCGCGGTCGCCAGCAACTTCGTCGGCAAGCGGCTGCTCGGCTGGGGCGACGCGATGGTGCGGCGCATTCCGGTCGTGCGTTCCATCTATTCCAGCGTCAAGCAGGTCTCGGACACGCTGTTTTCCGAGAACGGCAATGCCTTTCGCACCGCGGTGCTGATCGAGTGGCCGCGCCCGGGCGTCTGGACCCTGGCCTTCGTCACCGGCACGCCTGGCCAGGAAGTCCTCAGCCATCTGGGCGGCGGCGACTACCTGGGCGTCTACGTGCCGACCACGCCCAATCCCACGGGCGGCTATTTCGTGATGCTCAAGCGCAGCGACTGCATCGAACTCAAGATGAGCGTGGACGACGCGCTCAAGTACATCGTGTCGATGGGGGTGGTCGTTCCGGGCGGCCCCGCCACCTTGGCGATCAAGTAAAAAATCGCGCCTTTCGGCGCCGGAATCCATCTATGGCCATGCGTTCTCACTATTGCGGTCTCGTGACCGAATCCTTCCTGGGCGAAACCGTCACCTTGTGCGGCTGGGTCAACCGCCGGCGCGACCATGGCGGCGTGATCTTCATCGACCTGCGCGATCGCGAAGGCTACGTGCAGGTGGTTTGCGACCCCGACCGCGCCGCGACCTTCGCCATCGCCGAAGGCCTGCGCAACGAGTTCTGCGTGCAGATCACCGGTCTGGTGCGCGCGCGGCCCGCCGGCACGGCCAACGAGAACCTGAAGAGCGGCAAGATCGAGGTGCTGTGCCACGCGATGAAGGTGCTGAACCCCTCGGTCACGCCACCTTTCCTGCTCGACGACGACAACCTGTCGGAAACCACGCGCCTCACGCACCGCGTGCTGGACCTGCGCCGGCCGGTCATGCAGCGCAACCTGATGCTGCGCTACAAGGTCACGATGGAAACGCGCAAGTTCCTCGATGCCAACGGCTTCATCGACATCGAGACGCCGATGCTCGGCAAGTCCACCCCCGAAGGCGCGCGCGACTACCTGGTGCCCAGCCGGGTGCACGAGGGCAGCTTCTTCGCGCTGCCGCAGTCGCCGCAGCTGTTCAAGCAACTGCTGATGGTGGCGGGCTACGACCGCTACTACCAGATCGTCAAGTGCTTCCGTGACGAGGACCTGCGCGCCGACCGCCAGCCCGAATTCACGCAGATCGACATCGAGACCTCGTTCATGGGCGAGGAAGAGATCCGCGAGATGTTCGAAGGCATGATCCGCAAGGTCTTTCGCGCCGCGGCCGCGGTCGAGCTGCCGCCGTTCCCGGTGATGAGCTATGGCGACGCGATTTTCAAGTACGGCTCGGACAAGCCCGACCTGCGCGTCAAGCTCGAACTCACCGAACTCACCGACGTCATGCGCAGCGTGGAATTCAAGGTCTTCGCCCAGGCCGCCACGACCCCTGGCGGCCGGGTGGTCGCGCTGCGCGTGCCGGGCGGCGGCGGCGAAGGCGGCCTGTCGCGTGGCGACATCGACGCCTACACCGAATTCGTCAAGATCTATGGCGCCAAGGGCCTGGCCTACATCAAGGTGAACGACGCGGCCCAGGGCCGCGAGGGCCTGCAGAGCCCGATCGTGAAGAACCTCAGCGACGGCTCGCTGGCCGAGATCGTGGCCCGTACCGGTGCCCGCGACGGCGACATCCTGTTCTTCGGCGCGGACAAGGAAAAGATCGTCAACGACGCCATCGGTGCCTTGCGCGTGAAGATCGGCCACAGCGCCTTCGGCAAGAAGAACGGCCTGTTCGACAACCGCTGGGCGCCGCTGTGGGTGGTCGACTTCCCGATGTTCGAGTTCGACGAGGAAGGCCAGCGCTGGTCGGCGGTGCACCACCCCTTCACTGCGCCCAAGGATGGCCATGAAGACCTGATGGACACGGCGCCCGAGAAGTGCATCGCCAAGGCCTACGACATGGTGCTCAACGGCATCGAGATGGGTGGCGGATCGGTCCGTATCCACCGCGAGGAGGTGCAAAGCAAGGTGTTCCGTGCACTGAAGATCAGCGCCGAGGACGCCCAGCACAAGTTCGGCTTCCTGCTGGACGCGCTGCAGTACGGCGCGCCGCCGCACGGCGGCATCGCGATCGGCCTCGACCGCCTGGTGATGCTGCTGTCCGGTGCCGAGTCGATCCGCGACGTGATCGCCTTCCCGAAGACCCAGCGCGCGCAAGACCTGCTGACCCAGGCGCCGAGCCCGGTGGACGAGAAGCAGCTGCGCGAGCTGCACATCAAGCTGCGCAACACAGTGCAGTCGGCCTGAACGGATTGGGTCGCCGGCATGAAGGAGCGGCCCTGGAAGATCCCGGAGTCGGTGCTGGTCGTGATCCACACGGCCGCGCTCGACGTGCTGCTGATCCGGCGCGCCGACGCCGACGACTTCTGGCAGTCGGTCACCGGCAGCAAGGACCGTGCGGACGAGCCGCTGGCCCGTACCGCCGCTCGCGAGGTCGAGGAAGAGACGGGCATCGCCTGCGGCGCAGGCAGCACCCTGGCAGCGCAGCTGGTCGACTGGGAGCTGCAGAACGTCTATGAGATCTATCCGCGCTGGCGGGCGCGCTACGAGCCCGGGGTGACCCACAACACCGAGCACCTGTTCGGCCTTTGCCTGCCGGAGCGCCTGGCGCCCCGTCTGAACCCGCGCGAGCACACGCACTGGCAGTGGCTGCCCTACCAGCGGGCGGCCGACGCCTGTT
>DASXKG010000638.1:0-5768 GCA_036496965.1 Variovorax sp. | reverse complement strand
CCTCGACCCGCTTCGCGCTCAGGTAGTCGGAGCGCAACTCCTCTTCGAACGTGCGCAAGCCCTCGTTCAATTCATCGATCGAGCTGCCCGCCATGGAACCCGAGCTATCGAGGAGGAGCAAGCATGCGCACCGGGGCTCCGGGTTGTCGGCAAAAGTGACGCTCTCGAAGGGTCGTTGGTCAAGAAGCTCTGTAGACACGCAGCTCTCCTCCGAATACTGAAACGGAGTATTTCAGGAGCTTTTTAACACTACAACTTTAGGCTGCATAGCCCGGCGGCGCGATCGCGCGCGGCATGCGCGCAAAATAGCCTCCAAGGCACCCCATGACACTGCCAGACGCCAGCCCCCTACCCTTGCTCGTGCGCACAGGCCCCGAAGGCCTGGTGACACTGCGCCTGAATCGGCCGGCGCAATTCAACGCCCTGTCGGAGGCCCTGCTCGAGGCGCTGCAGCGGGCGCTCGATGAACTCGCCGTGGATCCGACAGTCCGCTGCGTCGTTCTGGAAGGCGCGGGCAAGGCCTTCTGCGCCGGTCACGATCTGCGCGAAATGCGCAGCCAGCCGCGGCTCGCGTACTACCAGGCGCTCTTCGCCCGTTGCGGCCATTTGATGCAGAGCATCGGCGCGCTGCCCGTGCCGGTCATCGCTCGGGTGCACGGCGTGGCGACCGCCGCGGGTTGCCAGCTCGTCGCCAGTTGCGACCTGGCCATCGCATCGCAATCGGCGCGCTTCGCCGTCTCGGGGATCGATGTCGGGTTGTTCTGCGCGACGCCGGCAGTCGCGCTGTCGCGCAACGTCTCGGCCAAGCGGGCCTTCGACATGCTGACCACCGCGCGCTTCATCGACCCCGACACCGCCGCGGACTGGGGACTGATCAACGAAGCCGTCCCCGACGACGAGCTGGACCACGCGGTCGCGCGCAAGGCGGCAGAGATCGTGCGCAAGAGCCCCGCGGCGATCCGCCATGGCAAGGCCATGTTCTACCGGCAGCGGCAGATGGCCCTGGGCGATGCCTACGACTTTGCCGGCGACGTGATGGCGCGCAACATGATGGAGCCGGACGCCGGCGAAGGCATCGACGCCTTCCTCGGCAAGCGCCCGGCCCGCTGGTCGCGCTGAACGCGGCCGTTCAGTTCGTTTCGCGGGCCGCCATCCCGCGCAGGTTCTTGCGCAGGATCTTGCCGACCGCCGATTTGGGCAGCGCCTCGACGAAGCAGATGCGGCGCGGCACCTTGTAGCCCGTCAGTTGGGCCCGACAGTGCGCCTCCACCTGCGCTGCGGAAAGGCCGGGATCCTACGCCACGACGAACAGCAGCGGCACTTCGCCCGAGCGCTCGTCGGGCACGCCGATGCAAGCGCATTCAAGGACTCCGGGCAGCGCCGTGACCACCGCCTCGATCTCGTTCGGATAGACGTTGAAGCCGGACACCAGGATCATGTCCTTCAAGCGGTCGACGATGTAGAACCGGCCCGTCGCATCCATGGTCGCGAGGTCGCCGGTCCGGAACCAGCCGTCCGCGGTGAAGGCCTCGGCAGTCTCCTGCGGACGCTGCCAGTAGCCGCCGAAGACCTGCGGGCCGCGCACGCACAGTTCGCCGCATTCGCCGAGTGCCACGGTGGCGCCGTCGGCGTCGATGAGCTTGACGTCGGTGGACGGCATCGGCAGGCCGATGCTTCCGGTCCAATCGGGGCCGCCGAGCACGTTGAAGCTCACGCAGGGGGCGCATTCGGTGAGGCCATAGCCTTCGCGGATCGGCACGCCGGTCGCCTCTTTCCAGCGCTGCGCCACCGCCTGCTGGATCGTGGCGCCGGCACCGATCACGGTCCCGGTACCGGCGAAGTCGGCACGGGCGAGCCGGCCGCTGGCCAGCAGCCCGTTGAACAGCGTGTTGACCCCGATCAGGATGCTGAAGGGCGCGCGCTTGAATTCTGCAAACAGGCTGTCGAGGTCGCGTGCATTGGCGATCAGGCGGTTGCAGCCACCGCGCAGCAGGAGCAGGAAGGCGACGTTGAGCGGGTAGATGTGATAGAGAGGCAGCGGCGAGACACAGGCGCAGTTGCCGGGCGCGAACACCGGATCGAGCCAGGTGAGCATCTGCACGGTGCTGGCGACCATGTTGGCATGGGTCAGCGCGGCGCCCTTGGCCACGCCGGTGGTGCCGCCCGTGTACTGCAGGAAGGCGATGTCGCTGGCGACGAGCCGCGCTGGCGGCGTGAAGGCCGCCTTGGCGCCGGTGGCGAGCGCCCGCGCCCAGGGCGTGGCGTCGCCACGCGGTTCGGCCCCCTCGTCCAGCCGCCACACGGGTCCATCCGGCAGCAGTTCCCCGGCAGTGGCGTAGACCACGTACCGAAGCGCCAGCCCCGCACGCAACGCGTCGAGCATGGGCAGCACCGCCTCGGTGGTGACCAGGGCCACCGCGCCGGAATCGTGCAGCTGGTGGGCCAGTTCGCGTGCGGTGTAGAGCGGATTGACGCTCACCACCACCAGGCCCGCGCGCAACGTCCCGGCCAGGGCCACGGGATAGACCAGGCTGTTGGGCAACATCAGCGCCACGCGATCGCCCTGGCGCAGGCCCGCGCCCAGGAGACTGGCAGCGAAGGCCTGCGAGAGGCGGTCGAGTTCGCCATAGCTCAGCCTTGCTTCGGCGCAGGTGAACGCCGTGTGTTGGGGGTAGCGCTCGAAGCTGCGCTGAAGGAGCGCCGGCAGCGTGAGGCTGGGGTCGATGTCGGCTTCGAACGGCATGCCGACGGGATAGCTGGCGTGCCAGGGACGCAGTTCCATGGGGTGGGTCTCAGGTTTGCGGGATGTAGCCGTCGCGCAGCGCATCGCGGACGAATTCGAGTCGGTCCTGGCCGAAGAACAGCTCGTCGCGGACGAACATCGTCGGCGCTCCGAAGACGCCGCGGGCGACCGCTTCGTCGGTGGTCTTGCGCAGCTGGGCCTTGACCTCTGCGTCACTGGCCAGCGCCAGGATCGCTGCGGGGACGAAGCCGCCCTGTTCCAACACGGCGGCGACCAGCGCCGGCTGGTTGAGGTCGAGCGCCTCCACCCAGAGGGCGCTGAACACCGCGCCGAGGTAATCCTGGAAGCGCTCCGGCATGTGCATCTGCACGCCGGCCGCAGCGCGCATCAGCGTCAACGTGATGATCGGGAAGAAGGGGTTGTGCGCGAGCGGCACGCCATGGCGTGCGGCATGCCGGGCCAAATCCACCCGGGTGTAGGCGCCCTTGGCTGGCACCGCGGCCGGCGAAGCATTGCCGGTGGCCTGGAACACGCCGCCCAGCAGGATCGGCCGATACACCAACTCGGCGCCGGCACGCTCGCACAGCGCAGGCAACTGCGTCCAGGCCAGGTACGAGGCCGGACTGCCGACATCGAAGAAGAACTCCACACGAGAGGTCACGGGATTGTCCTCATTTTGTTAAATAACGATCGTTCACTAAACGAACCATATGTTATGGTTTCATCCATGTCAACGGGAAAACGCTGAATCCAGGAATCCGCCATGCGCTATGCCAGCACCCACAAGGAAGAAACCCGCGAGAAGCTTCTCGAGAGCAGCCGCGCCATCGCCAAGAAGGGCGGATTCAGCTCCACCGGCGTCGATGCCCTGATGTCGGCCATCGGCCTGACCGGGGGTGCCTTCTACAGCCATTTCGGCTCCAAGGGCGAACTCTTCGCCGCGCTGGTCGAGCGCGAGATGGACAACAGCTCCAACATGCTCGCCGGCACCGCCGACTCGCCGCCGGATCATGTGGCCAAGTGCCTGCGCAGCTACCTCAGCAGTGCCCATGCCTTGCATCCCGAGACGGGCTGCGTGCTGCCGGCGCTCGGCGCCGAGATCGCGCGTTCCGAGCCGGCCGTGCGCGCCGCGGTCGAACGCTCGCTGAAGAAGCTGCAGAAAAGCTGGAGCGGCCGCCTCGACGGCGACGACGACGCCGCCTGGGCGGTGATGGCGCAGTGCATCGGCGCCCTGCTGATGTCGCGCGTGGTCGAGAGCGAACGCACGCGCCAGGAAATCCTGGCCTCGACCCGACGCTCGATCGACAAGAACTTCCTCGCCTGATCCGTCTCTGCGGCGCCGCGCGTCGGCCCGCGGTTGACAGGTGCCGGGCACTCCACTACCGTTCATTGACTGAACGAACGTTTTTCAAAAGGAGACGACATGACCCCCGAAAGCTCCCGCGCCAAGGTGGCGCTCGTGATCGGCGCCGGCGATTCGACCGGCGGCGCCATCGCCAGGCGCTTCGCTGCCGGCGGCTTCACCGCCTGCGTCACCCGTCGCGAAGCCGACAAGCTCAAGCCTCTGGTCGACAGCATCCAGGCCTCCGGCGGCCAGGCCCGTGCCTTCGGCTCGGACGCCCGCAAGGAAGAGGAGGTGATCGCGCTGTGGGACCGGATCGAGGGCGAGATCGGTCCGGTCGAGGTGATGGTCTTCAACATCGGCGCCAATGTCCCTTCGCCGGTGGTCGACGAGACCGCGCGCAAGTATTTCAAGATCTGGGAAATGGCCTGTTTCGGCGGCTTCCTCAATGGCCGCGAAGCCGCCAGGCGGATGAGCGCTCGCGGGCGCGGCACGATCCTGTTCACCGGCGCCACCGCGTCCTTGCGCGGCTCGGCGGGCTTTTCCGCCTTCGCCGGCGCCAAGCATGCGCTGCGCGCGCTGTCGCAAAGCATGGCGCGCGAGCTGGGGCCGAAGAACGTCCACGTGGCGCACGTCGTGGTGGACGGCGCGATCGATACCGAGTTCATCCGCACCAACTTCCCCGAGAAGTACGCGACCAAAGACCAGGACGGCATCCTGAACCCGGAGCACATCGCCGAGAACTACTGGTACCTGCACACGCAGCCGCGCGACGCCTGGACCTTCGAGCTCGACCTGCGGCCGTGGAGCGAGCGCTGGTGAGCCGCGAACGGCGGCGGATCTTTCCGCGCTGAGCAGCCTGGCGAGTTCAGCCGTGCCTTGGCCTTCGCACGGCGCGGTGAAGCAACTAAGATGGCTTGCCGTCATGCCCGTCGCCGCCCAGCCCCTCTCCTATTTCTGGCACTTGCTCACTCGCCTGGGCGAGGCGCAGATCCTGTTGCCCGCCGCGTTGCTGGCCACCCTGGTCCTGCTGCGCCGCCCCGACGGACGTCCCTTGGCGGGATGGTGGCTCGCCTGCCTGGCCACGGCGGCATGCGTGACGGTGGCGAGCAAGGTGGCCTTCGTTGGCTGGGGTATCGGCTCGCCGGCCCTGAATTTCACCGGCGTGTCGGGCCACGCCATGTTCGCGGCGGCCGTGTATCCGCTCCTGCTGGGCACGCTCGCGTCGAAGGCACCACGTACCGTGCAGCATCTCGCGCTACTTTGCGGCTTCGCGCTGGCACTGCTGATCGGCATTTCGCGGGTGGTCGTCGGCGCCCACTCGGTGTCGGAGGTGGTGGCCGGGCTGGCCCTGGGTGGCTCGGCCAGTGCCGTGACCCTGGCAGCGGCTCGGCTTCCGTCCGGCCTGGTGGGGCCGGTGCTGCCGGCCGCGGTCGCGCTGTGGCTCATGCTCATGCCGATTCACGCGCCCGCCTCGAACACCCATCGGGCCGTGCGCAGCTTCGCACTGCTGCTTTCGGGGCATGACACGCCCTACACGCGGGCCGGCATGCTGCGCGCGCAGCGCGAGCGGCACAACATGCCGCCGTGCGAGCAGTCAAACTGCCCACCGAACGGCGCTGCTTCCTGAGCCAGGGCCGGGGAAGCGTGGGGGCCCGGGCCGGCGCCGGGCCGCCCCCAAGG
>DASXKG010000637.1:0-3187 GCA_036496965.1 Variovorax sp. | reverse complement strand
CTTCGTGCATGGATTCACCCACATGCCGGTGCGCATCGCCGGCTGACGACGCGGCGGCCGAATCCACGAGCATGGAGCCGCGGCAGTTGGCCGCACCGCAGCGGCAGGGATAGTCGGTGGACACGGAGTCGTCGTCCGCGGTCAGGCCGTAGTCGATGAAGAGCTCGTCGCCGGCGTCGACCGGCACCAGCGTGCGGAACTCAAGCACCAGGCGACCGGCGTCATCGTATTCCTCCACCGCCTCGCAGTTCGGATCGCACGAATGGTTCAGGTGCCGCGTCGCGTTGCCGCCCTTGGCGCCATCGATCATCTCGTCGTTCGAAAGCAGGAACAGGTAGGTGAGCTGGTCATTCCAGGTCCTGGCGGCCACCTGTTCCGGCGAATAGCGACGGCCTTCGTAGAGGCCGAGCAGGGCGAAGGCCGGAAGCGCACGCGTCGCGAAGGCACCGAGGCCGTGCACGCCACTGGGCGAGACACGCAGGCAGGGCGTGGAGGAGGCGGCCTTCTTGGCTGAAGTCATGGGAGCGAACGGAGTGGGTCGGAGCCGGACATCCTAACGTGCGACCGAACGAATCGAGCATGCGTGCGACGCCATCGTTGCTACCATCTGCGCTGCGCCGGCCTTCGACCCCCGCCGCCGCCATCCGAAATCACCACCATGCACAACGCCACCCCGTGCTTCTCCCGCGCCGCTGCACTGGCAGCGATCCTGGCTTTGTGCGGATGCGCGGCGCCGCGCGTCGTGGCGCCCACGTCGGCGGCGGAGGTCGGCCAAATGCGCCCCGGAATTCTCAACGGCTACCTCGATCCGAAGACGCTGCCGGACAGCCTGGCGCTGTTGCCCGCGCCACCCGCGCCGGGCTCCGCGGCACAAGCGGCGGACGAGGCGGCTTACCAGGAACTGACGCGGTTCCAGGGCACGCCGCGCGGCGCCATCGCGGTGCGCGACGCAGACCTGCGCTTTCCGACCGCACCCAACAACTTCTCCTGCGCGCTCGGGATCGCGATCAGCGAGCAGGACACGCCCAACCTGAACATGCTGCTCAAGCGCAGCTTCACCGATGCCGGTCTCTCGACCTACAAGGCCAAGGACAAGTACCAGCGCACGCGGCCCTTCGTGGTCCACAAGACCCGCAGCTGCACGCCGGCCAGCGACGCTGCGCTGGCCAAGGACGGTTCCTATCCCTCCGGCCACACCACCATCGGCTGGACCTGGGCGCTGCTGCTGACCGAGATCGCACCCGAGCGCAGCGACGCACTGCTGCAGCGCGGACGCGCCTTCGGCCAGAGCCGCGGCATCCGTGGCGCCCACTGGAAGAGCGACATCGACGCGGGCCGGGTCATGGGCGCGGCCGTGGCAGCGCGCCTGCATGCCGATCCCGTGTTTCTGGCGCAGATGACGGCGGCGCGCAGCGAGATCGAGCAGGCGCGCAGCCGGGGTGCGGCGCCCACCACGGACTGCGCGGCGGAAGCGGCGGCCTTGTCGGACACGGCCCTGATCGCGCCTTGAGCTGCCTTCAGCGCACGTTCATGTCATCGTTCGGGTTGTCGCCGGCGAAATAGTGATCGACGACACCGTCCGGATCGAAAAAAACATGGAAGAGGCGCGGCTCGTTGTGGTCCATGAACTGCCACGACCAGATCACTCCGTCGAACGAAAACACCCTGCCTACCCGGTAGGGCCGTCCGTAGGTGCGCAGCACGTCGGCTTCGCGCCACTGGCCGGCCACGATCGGACTGTTGACATCCGGTGCGGTCAGTTCTTCGCGGATGTCGATCACGCGCCCGGCAGCGTCGAGGTCGACGTTGTCGACCTGGAAGCCGGAAGGCTCGCGTGAATACTGAAGCCGCTCGCCGCCGTTGGGCATCGGGTAGGTCGCCGTGGGCTTGCCCAGTTCCTTCAGCGCCTCGGCGCGGGCGCTTCCCAGGGGCAGGCGAGTGGGGTCGGTGGCGCAGCCCGCGAGCGTCATCGCTGCGGCCAGCGCAGGCAGCGCGCTCAGGCTGCGCAGCCAGGCGGAGCGAAGGATCGAGACGTCTCGGAGGGTCATGTTCTGCGATGCGGCCGGCTCGGCCGCCGGGCAGCGAATCATAGCGGGCGGCCCAGCACGCTCGCGTCAGGCCTTGACTCGCCGAAGAAGGCGAAGTCGCCGTTGTCTGCAGGTCAGCCTGGCATCAAAATCGCTTGGCCTCCAGCACAATACGAATCAGCAGGTAAACGAATGGCGAAGATACCTCCGGGCGTCGGTCCGCGCTTTCCCCAGGTGGTGATGCTGGTGGGCGCCACCGGCGACCTGGCCAGGCGCAAGCTGCTGCCCGGGCTGTTCCACCTCTGCAGTGCCGGCTTCATTCCCGGCTGCCGCATCATCGGCGTCTCGCTGGACGAACTCGATGCCGAGGGCTTCCGCGCGGCCGCCCGCAGCGCGCTGGACGAGTTCGGCAGCCGCAAGATCCTGCCGGCGGCCTGGGACACCTTCGCCGGCACCCTCGACTATGTGCCGCTGTCGGGCGGCGCGCCGGCGCTCAAGGCCGCCGTCGAGCGGGCCGAGGCGTCGCTCGGCGCGCCCGAGTGCCGACGCCTGCACTACCTGAGCGTGCCGCCGAACGCGGCGTTGTCAGTGGTGCGCATGCTGGGCGAGGCCGAGCTGGTCGAGCGCTCGCACATCGTGATGGAGAAGCCCTTCGGCACCGACCTGGCGAGCGCGGTCTACCTCAACGGCAAGCTGCACGAGGTGTTTGCCGAAGAGCAGATCTTTCGCATCGACCACTTCCTGGGCAAGGAGCCGGCGCAGAACATCCTCGCCTTTCGCTTCGCCAACGGGTTGTTCGAGCCGATCTGGAACCGCAACTTCATCGACCATGTGCAGATCGACGTGCCCGAGACGCTCGCCCTGGGCAAGCGCGCGGGCTTCTACGAGCGGACCGGGGCCTACCGCGACATGGTGGTCACCCACCTGTTCCAGATCCTCGGCTTCATGGCGATGGAGGCACCCACGGCGCTGGAGCCCGCGCCGATCAGCGAGGAGAAGAACAAGGTGTTCCGCAGCATGCTGCCGATCTCCCCGTCGCACGTGGTGCGCGGCCAGTACAGCGGCTATCGCGGCGAAGAGGGGGTCGATCCCGACTCGGACACCGAGACCTTCGTGGCGCTCAAGTGCCACATCGACAACTGGCGCTGGGCCGGCGTGCC
>DASXKG010000636.1:0-3342 GCA_036496965.1 Variovorax sp. | reverse complement strand
TCCAGTTCGGCCAGCATCAGGGCTTGCATGTCCTTGCCGAAGACCTTCAGCCAGCGGCCGGCCTCGGCACCGTTGTCAGGCGCGTCCTGCGCCTCGGCTTCGGCCCGGCGCAGGCGGATGAAATGCTTCTCCAGCATCCCGGGCAGCGTGGCCAGCAGGCGTTGCTCGTGCACGGCCAGGGATTGCGCCATGACGGCATCCACCGCAGCCAGGCGGGCCAGGGCGGGCGATCGGGCGGCCAGGCGCGTCCGCAGGCGCTCGCGCAGGGGGCCAATGCGGGTTTCCATGGCCTGCTGGCTGGCGAGATAGCGGCGGCGGTGCGGTGCGAAGTCGGTGCTCGTTTCCATGGGAGTGGTGGCAATGGTTTGCGCCAATGCCGTGCGCACGCGGGCGCATTCGCGCTCCTCGGCAATACCGGAAGGCCGCGCGGCCGATGGCGCCCCCGCGGGAGCGCCGTCCAGCGCCGCGGACAGCGAAATCGCATCGGTCCAGCGGACCCAGTGGCTCAGCCGGTCCGCAAAGCCTTGCCGGGATTCGGGAAGCTCGGTGTCGGCCAGGCGAGCGAGCAAGCGAACCAGGGCCGGGCCGCCGGTGACACCCGTTGCGCTCTGTGACACTTGGACCATACCGCCGAATGAGGAAAACCCGGCAGTCTACACTGGCGCGCACCCCGGTCCCGCCGCGCGGACAGCGGCCGACTCAGACCACGCTTCGGTGCCGCTCGATGCAGGTGGCCAGCACCTCGTCGCCGTCGCGCTGCCACCAGTCGAGGGCCGAGAAGATCTCGACCTCGCTGAAGCCGTCGAAACCGGCCGCCTCGACCCAGCCGCGCACCTTCTTCAGTTCGACCACGCCGTCGCCCATCATCCCGCGGTCGGACAGCAGGTCGCGCGTGGGCGTGAGCCAGTCGCAGACATGGTAGGCCAGCAGGCGTTCCTTGCCGGCACGGGCGATCTGCCGCGCGAGCTTGGGGTCCCACCAGCAGTGATAGATGTCCAGCGCCACGCCGAGCAGGCCGGAGCGGGCCGGATCGAGTTCGTCGCAGAGGTCGAGCGCCTGCTCCAGCGTGTTGACGCAGGCCCGGTCCGCCGCCTGCATCGGATGCAGCGGCTCGATGGCCAGCGGCATGCCGACCTGGCGCGCGTACGCGAGCGTGGCGCCGATCCCGTCGCGCACCTCGGCGCGGGCGCGGCCGATGTCCTTGTAGAGCGCCCGCCCCTCGAGCGCGCCGGGCAGGGCGCCGACCACCAGCACCAGGCAGGGCGCATTCAAGGCCTTGGCCTCGTCGATGGCGCGCCGGTTGTCCTCCAGCGCAGCCTTCAGGCCGGCGGCGTCGGGCGCCGGGAAGAAGCCGCCGCGGCAATAGCCCGAGAGCGCGATCCCGAGCGCCTCGAGCTGCCGGGCGACCTTGCCGAGCCCGGCCGCCGCGACCTGGTCGCGCCAGGGGCTGATGGCCCGGATGCCGTGCGCGGCGCACTGGTCGATGATGCGCGCGAGCGGCACTTCGGCACCGCGCTGCTTGCGGATGGTGGCGGTGTTGAGCGACAGCGCCTCGTGGTTTTGCGAGAAGTCGCGCATGGCGGGTTCAGGCCTCGACGCCATGCAGGGCCAGCAAGGTTTTCATGCGCTTCACCGCGAGCTCGGGCTGCTCCAGCAGGTTGGCTGCGTCGGCGAGACGGAACAGTTCCGCCAGGTGCTGCAGCGAACGCGTGCTCTGCTGGCCGCCGACCATCGTGAAGTGGCCCTGGTGGCCGTTGAGCCAGGCCATGAACACCACCCCGGTCTTGTAGAAGCGGGTCGGCGCCGCGAAGATGTGGCGCGACAGCGGCACCGTCGGTCCCAGGATGGCGTGGAAGGCCTCCAGACGGCCCTGGGCCAGTTCGCCCAGCGCGGCGCTGGCGGCCGGCGCGATGGCATCGAAGATGCCCAGCAGCGCATCGCTTTGCCCGTGGGTGATTTCGCTGCCGTGGCCGTCG
Source organism: Variovorax sp. (assembly GCA_036496965.1). Lineage (GTDB taxonomy): Bacteria > Pseudomonadota > Gammaproteobacteria > Burkholderiales > Burkholderiaceae_C > Variovorax. The sequence continues at coordinate 1,366 of DASXKG010000636.1, read as the reverse complement.
CCGGCGATCAGTTCGGCGTAGTTGAAATCGTCGCCGGTGTACATCCGCACCCCGGGCGGCAGGCGGCGCCGCATGGTGATCTCGCGCTCCTTGTCCAGCAGCGAGATCTTGATGCCGTCGACCTTGTCGGGATGGGCGGCGATGACGCCGAGCGCGGTGTCCATGGCACGGTCGATGTCGTTCGCACTGCCCCAGTAGCCGGCCAGCGCGGGATCGAACATGGCGCCGAGCCAGTGCAGCACCACCGGCTGCTTCGCCTGGGACAGGATCCGGTCGTAGACGCGCTCGTAGTCGGCGGGGCTGCGCGCGACGCGGGCCAGCGCCCGGCTGGCCATCACGATCAGCTGGCCGCCCAGCGCTTCGATGGCCGCCATCTGCTCTTCGTAGCCGCGGATCACGTCGTCGACCGATTTCACGGCCTCGATGTCCAGGTGATCGGTGCCGCAGCCCGAGGCGACCCGGGCGCCCGGCATGTCGCGGGCGGCCTCGAGCGAGCGCCGGATCAGTTCGAGCGAGGTCGGCCAGTCCAGGCCCATGCCGCGCTGCGCGGTGTCCATGGCTTCGGCCACGCCGAGGCCGAGCGACCAGAGATGGCGCCTATAGCCGATCGTGGCCTCCCAGTCGACGGCGCATTGCAGCCAGGGATCGACGGCGGCCAGCGGGTCGGCCACCACATGCGCGGCCGAATAGGCGATGCGGTTGAAGCGCACGCCCGCCTGCGGCCTGGCCGGCGCGCTGCCATGCAGCCGATAGGGCGCGAGCGAGCCGCTCGCCGTGGGCAACTGGAGGGCAAGGGCCATGGCGCGCCTCAGATCTTCAGCTCGGGCACGTCGATCCAACGGCGCTCGCTCCAGCTCTCCAGCGCGGCTTCGACCAGCTGCACGCCCTTGGCGGCTTCGGGCAGCGTCCACTTGTAGGGCGCATCCTCCACCACGTGGCGGATGAAATGCTCCCACTGGATCTTGAAGCCGTTGTCGTAGGCGATCGAGTCGGGGATCTCCTGCCACTGGTCGAAGAAGTTCATCGGCTGCCTGACGTCCGGATTCCAGACCGGCCGTGGCGTCGCCACCTTCGACTGCGCGCGGCAGACGTGCAGCCCGGCGACCGCCGAGCCATCGGTGCCATCGACGTGGAGGGTAACGAGGTCGTCACGGCGAACCCGCGTCGCCCACGACATGTTGAGCTGCGCGATCACCGGTTCGCCGCCGAAGCCCTTCAGTTGCACCGTCGCATAGGCGGCGTCGTCGGCGCTCGCCTGATACGGCCTGCCGCTCTCGTCCCAGCGGCTCGGGATGTGCGTCGCGCCGAGGCACGAGATCGACTGCACCTCGCCGAACAGGTTGTCGAGCACATAGCGCCAGTGGCA
>DASXKG010000635.1:0-4208 GCA_036496965.1 Variovorax sp. | reverse complement strand
CCCGAGTGCCAGGTCCATCAGCGTGTCACTGCGCGAAATGTGCGTCGAACTGCGCTGCACCATTGTCACGTCGGCACCCTGTTCCCACAGTGCGGCGCAGATGTCGTGCGCCGAATTGTTGGAGCCGACCACCACCGCCTTCTTGCCCTTGTAGCCGTCGGGGCCCGGGTGTCGGCTGCTGTGATGCAGGTCGCCCTTGAACGTCTCCATGCCTGGAATCGACGGCATGTTCGGCACGGCCGACATGCCCGTGGCGAGCACAAGCTGCCGCGGCCGCAGTGTCATCGGCTCGCCGTTGCGCACCACCTCGACCGCCCATTCCTTCTTCGCCTCGTCGTAGCGCGCGCTCCTGCATTCGGTGCCGCCCCAGTAGTTTAGTTCCATTACCTTGGTGTACATCTCCAGCCAGTCGCCGATCTTGTCCTTGGGCGAGAACACCGGCCAGTCGTCGGGAAAGGGCAGGTAGGGGAGGTGGTCATACCACACCGGGTCGTGCAGGCACAGGCTCTTGTAGCGCTTGCGCCAGGAGTCCCCGGGCCGGGCGTTCTTCTCGACGATCAGCGTCGGCACGCCGAGCCGCCGCAGCCGCGCGCCCAGCGCGATGCCGCCCTGGCCGCCGCCGACGACGAGCGCATAGGGCTGCTCGCTGTGGCCCAGCTTCGCGGCTTGCTCCTGGCGGCGTTCGAGCCAGGTCTTGCGCTGCGGATTCGCGCCATGCTCGGCACCCTTGACGCGCCGCTCGCCCTTGTGCTCCTCGAAGCCCTTGAGCTCGGTCATGGTGGTGAGCAGCGTCCAGGCCTTGCCGCCGCGCAGGCGCAGATGGCCGCGCCCGCGCGCCACGGCGGTCTCGAAAGTGAACCAGGCGTCGACCACGCCGCCGGCCTCGGTGGCATCGCCCTCGATCGCGAAGGCGCAAGGCCGGGTGTCGGCCAGGCGGGCCTGGAGCATCGCGCGGATCGCCTCGGGGCCTTCCTGGGTCCGGATGTTCCAGGTGAAGGCCACCAGGTCGCGCCAATAGCCATCGGCCTCGAAGAGCGCCAGCACGGCATCGATGTCGCCGCGCTCCAGGGCGCTGCCGAAATCGGCCAGCCAGGCGCTGGCGATCTGCGTCGGGTGGGTCGACAGATCGGTCATCTTTGCGGTCTCCTTCGCATGTCCTTCGCTGTCCCGCACGCGGGCCGGGCAAACCCTACGCCCATCGCCAGCCTGCGTCAAACGGCGTGCCGCGCATCACTGCCGGGCACAGGGCCGCGCGAGTCCCTTGACATGCGCCGGCCCGGCCTGATCTCATGATCTTCCGCTCCGCCCTTTCGCGCCCTCCGTGTCCGTCGAATTCCATCCTGCCGTCGCCAACTGGTTCCGCGACACTGTCCCCGGTCCGACGCAGGCCCAGGCGGCCGCGTGGCCGGCCATCGCCGCCGGGCGACACGCGCTGATCGCAGCGCCGACCGGATCCGGCAAGACGCTGACGGCCTTCCTCTTCGCGCTCGACGGCTTGCTGCGCCAGGGGCTGCAGCCGGGCGGCCTGGCCGACGAGACCCGCGTGGTCTACGTCTCGCCGCTGAAGGCGCTGTCCAACGACATCGGCATCAACCTGCAGGCGCCGCTGGCCGGCATCCGCGCGGAACTGGCGGGTCTGGGCCTGCCGGAGGTCGACATCCGCGTTGCCGTGCGCACCGGCGACACGCCGGCCGCGGAGCGCCGCCAGAGCCTGCGCAAGCCGCCGCATGTGCTGGTCAGCACCCCCGAATCGCTGTACGTGCTGCTCGGCTCGGAGTCGGGCCGCCGGATGCTGTCGACCGTGCGCACCGTCATCGTCGACGAGATCCACGCCATCGTCGGCAGCAAGCGCGGCAGCCATCTGGCGCTGTCGCTCGAGCGGCTGCAGTCGATCTGCGCCCGGCCGCTGGTGCGCATCGGCGTCTCGGCGACGCAGAAGCCGATCGACGAGATCGCGCGCTTCCTGGTCGGTGCCGGGGCGGTGGTCGACGGCGTCGCCGATTGCGAGATCGTCGACATCGGCTACGCCAAGCAGCGCGACCTGGCGCTGGCGCTGCCGCCCACGCCGCTGGCGGGCGTGATGTCCACCGACCAGTGGGAGCAGGTCTACGCCCAGGTCGCCGCGCTGGTCCATGCGCACCGCACCACGCTGCTGTTCGTCAACACCCGGCGCATGGCCGAGCGCGCGGCCCGGCATCTGGGCGAGATCCTGGGCAAGGAGGCGGTCGCGGCGCACCACGGCAGCCTGGCCAAGGAGACGCGGCTGGACGCCGAGCAGCGCCTCAAGCGCGGCGAACTGAAGGTGCTGGTGGCCACGGCCTCGCTCGAACTCGGCCTGGACATCGGCGATGTCGACCTGGTCTGCCAGTTCGGCTCGCCGCGCTCGATCGCCACCTTCCTGCAGCGCGCCGGCCGCTCCGGCCACGCGGTGGGCGGCGTGCCGAAGGCGCGCCTGTTCCCGCACTCGCGCGACGAGCTGGTCGAATGCGCCGCCCTGCTCGACTGCGTGCGGCGCGGCGAACTCGATGCGCTGCGCGTGCTGCCGGCGCCGCTGGACGTGCTGGCCCAGCAGATCGTGGCCGAGACCGCCTGCCGCGAGTGGGACGAGGAGGCGCTGTTCGCGCTGTTGCGGCGCGCCTGGCCCTACGCCCAGCTGGCGCGCGAGGATTACGCCGCCGTGGTGCGCATGCTGAGCGAGGGCTTCACGACCCGCCACGGGCCGCGCGCCGGCTACGTGCACCGCGATGCGGTCCACCACCTGCTGCGCGAGCGCCGCGGCGCGCGCATGACGGCGCTGACCTCCGGCGGCACCATTCCCGAGAACGGCGACTACACGGTGCTGCTCGAGCCGCAGGCTCAGAAGATCGGCACGGTCAACGAGGACTTCGCCGTCGAAAGCCTGGCCGGCGACGTGTTCCAGCTGGGCAACGCCAGCTATCGCATCCTGCGCGTCGAGCCCGGCCGGGTGCGGGTGGAAGACGCCCAGGGCGCCGCGCCCAACATTCCCTTCTGGCTCGGCGAGGCGCCCGGGCGCACGGACGAGCTCTCGTTCGGCGTCTCGCGGCTGCGCCAGCAGGTGGCGGATGCGCTGGGCGCCGAAGGCGTGGCTGGCGCGGTCGCGTGGCTGGTCCGCGAGATCGGGCTGGAGCCCGAAGCCGCGCGCCAGATCGCCGAGCACCTGGCAAGCGGCCTGCGCGTGCTGGGCGCCTTGCCGACCCAGCAGCGGATCGTGCTGGAGCGTTTCTTCGATGCGTCCGGCGGCATGCAGCTGGTCATTCATTCGCCCTTCGGCAGCCGGCTCAACCGTGCCTGGGGCCTGGCGCTGCGCAAGCGCTTTTGCCGCCAGTTCAATTTCGAGCTGCAGGCCGCCGCGATCGAGGACGCGATCGTGCTGTCGCTGTCGACCAGCCACAGCTTCCCGCTCGACGAGGTCGCCCGCTACCTGCATTCGGCCAGCGCCCTCGATGTGCTGGTGCAGGCGCTGCTCGACGCGCCGCTGTTCAACGTGCGCTGGCGCTGGAACGCTACCACCGCGCTCGCCTTGCCGCGCTTCGCGGGCGGGCGCAAGGTGGCGCCGCAGCTGCAGCGCATGAAGTCCGAGGACCTGCTCGCCGCCGTCTTCCCGGACCAGCTCGCCTGCGCCGAGAACATCGCCGGCGCGCGCGAGATTCCGGACCATCCCCTGGTGGCGCAAACCCTGCGCGATTGCCTTGACGAGGCGATGGATGCCCAGGGCTGGCTGCGGCTGCTGCGCGGCCTGGAGTCCGGCGCCATCGAGCTGCTGGCGCGCGACCTGCCTGCGCCCTCGCCGCTGGCTGCCGAAGTGCTGAATGCCCGGCCCTACGCCTTTCTCGACGACGCCCCGCTCGAAGAGCGCCGCACCCAGGCCGTGCAGAACCGTCGCTACATCGATCCGGAAAGCGCCGACGATCTGGGCCAGCTCGACGCGGACGCGATCGACAGCGTGCGCCAGGAAGCCTGGCCGCGCGCCCGCCATGCGGACGAGATGCACGAAGCGCTGAATGCGCTGGGCCTGATCACCGCCGCCGAAGCCGCCGCCAACGAGGGATGGGCCGGATGGCTGCAGGCGCTGGCGGATGCGGGCCGCGCGACCCGGCTGCGGCCGGGGCAAGGCGCGGCGCCGGATGGCGCGCTCTGGGTCGCCGCCGAACGCCTGGCGGCGCTGCGCCTGCTGCACCCCGATGCGG
>DASXKG010000634.1:0-2773 GCA_036496965.1 Variovorax sp. | reverse complement strand
GGATTCCACGTCAGGGGACTGCGGACCAGTTCTTCGTCCACGTTGTCGAACGGGATCGCGATTTGCGAGATGTCGTAGAGCAGGTTCTGCACCAGGAGCTGCAGCGGCAGCATGGGAAGAAACGGCAAGAAGGCACTGGCCACCAGCACGGAGAAGACGTTGCCGAAATTGGAGCTCGCCGTCATGCGGATGTACTTCAGCATGTTGCAGAAGGTCTTGCGCCCCTCGATCACGCCCTCTTCCAGCACCATCAGGCTCTTCTCGAGCAGGATGATGTCGGCGGCTTCCTTGGCGATGTCGACCGCGCTGTCCACCGAAATCCCGATGTCTGCCGCGCGCAATGCCGGCGCGTCGTTGATGCCGTCTCCCATGAAACCCACCACGTGGCCCTTGGCCCTCAGGGCGCGCACCAGGCGCTCCTTGTTCAAGGGCGAGAGTTTCGCGAACACGTCGTGCGACTCGACCGCCAGGGCCAGCGCCGCGTCGCTCATGCGGTCGATCTGGGGGCCCAGCAGGACAGCGCCCGCCGCCAGGCCCACCTGGGCGCACACCTTGGCGGTCACCAGCTCGTTGTCGCCGGTGAGCACCTTGACCCTGACGCCGTGCGCCGCCAGCGCACGCAGCGCGGGAGCGGTCGACTCCTTGGGCGGGTCGAGGAACGCCACATAGCCGATGAGTGTCAGGTTGCTCTCGTCGGCCACGCCGTAGGCGGTGGCCGAGGCGGCCGTTTCCTTCATCGCCACGGCCACCACGCGCAGGCCTTCCTGGTTCAGGCCGCGGGTGATGTCGCGCACGCGATCGAGCATCGCCTCGTCCAGGGGCAGGTCAGAATCGCCGTCGCGCACGCGCGTGCAGACGGCGAGCATCTCCTCCACCGCGCCCTTGCAGATCAGCTCGTGGTGATGGTCTTTCTCGGAGACGACGACCGACATGCGCCGGCGCACGAAGTCGAACGGGATCTCGTCGACCTTGCGATAGTCCTGCGCGAGCTGGAGCTCGGTCTGCAATTCCACATGCTGGAGGACCGCGTGGTCGAGCAGGTTCTTCAGCCCCGTCTGGTAGTGGCTGTTGAGATAGGCGAACTTCAGGACCTCTTCCGAGTCGTGGCCGAAGACGTCGGTGTGCCGTTCGAGAACGATCTTGTCCTGGGTCAGCGTGCCGGTCTTGTCGGTGCACAGCACGTTCATCGCGCCGAAATTCTGGATCGCATCCAGCCGTTTGACGATCACCTTCTTGCGCGAGAGGAGCACCGCGCCCTTGGCCAGGGTCGAGGTCACGATCATCGGCAGCATCTCGGGCGTCAGGCCGACCGCAACGGCCAGCGCGAACAGGAAGGCCTCGGGCCAGTCCCCCTTCGTGACGCCGTTGACCAGCAGCACGAACGGCACCATCACGAGCGCAAACCGGATCAGCAGCCAGCTCACGCTGTTGACGCCGGCCTGGAACGCGGTCGGCGAGCGGTCGGAAGCCGTGACCCGTGCAGCCAGCGTGCCGAAATAGCTGCGGTTGCCGGTCGCGATGACCACGGCCCTGGCAGACCCCGAGACCACGTTGGTGCCCATGAAGACGAGGTTGGCCTGGTCCAGGGGGCTCGAGCTGCCGCCCTGGCGCTCGGCGAATTTTTCCACGGGCAGCGATTCACCGGTCATCGCCGCCTGGCTGACGAACAGATCCTTGGCCATGACGATGCGGCAGTCGGCCGGAATCATGTCGCCCGCGGACAGCAGGACATGGTCGCCGGGCACGAGATCCTTGATCGGCAGCTCGATCCGGCTGGGCGGATGACGCGGCATCGGGCGGGCCTCGAAATAGCGCTCGGCAATGTCGGCCGCCTCATTGCGCAGGTCGCGCCGGATGACGGTGGCCGTGTTGCTGACCATGGCCTTGAGCTTCTCTGCCGCGCGGCTGGACCGGCCTTCCTGGACGAAGCGGATCAGCGTGGAAAGGAGCACCATCGTGCCGATGACGGTCGTCGCCTTCAGGTCGTCGGTGACATAGGACACCACGGCCAGGACGGTCAGCAGCAGATTGAACGGATTCTTGTAGCAGTGCCAGAGGTGCAGCCACCACGGCAGCGGCTTCTCATGCGCCACCTCGTTGCTGCCCACTTGGGCCAGCCGCCGTTGCGCTTCGGCGCTGCTGAGTCCGTCCTCGTGGCTGTCGAGTCGCAGCCACAGCGAAGCCATGTCATCCTCGGCCGCGCGCAGGAGTTCGCGCGACATTCGCTCCGGGGCGCTGCCGCGGCCCGCGCCGACCGCGTCGAGCCAGGCGCCGCGGCCGAACAGGCGCGAGGTCCTGCGGCTGGCCAGGAAGGCGTCGAACCAGCTGGTGAGGAAGTTCATGCTGCGCCTCCTTGGTGGGCCGGCGCTTGTTGCGCGGACGCTTGCCCGCTCAACGCGGGCAAGGCGCGCAGGCCGCGCCAAGACCAGCCTGACATGAGGCCGGCCTCGGCTTTCATCGGGAGTGCCTGGCCCCCCGCGCGCGCACAGCGCTCACGGGCCATCTTCGGCAGTCGGCGAAAAACGCGCCGGCGGCCGTCGGCGGGCAGCATGGACAACGCATCGGCCATGACGCGCCCGGTGCACAGCGACAGCGCCGCGGCAAAAGCCGACTCGCCGTGGCCTGTCAGCAATTCGCGCAGGACCTGGGGCCGGTGGCCCGCCACGGCGGACTGCAACGCGCGGTGCAAGGTCGCGCTGCGGCGCGGAAAACGAAAAAATCGGCGATGCATGGTCCTGGTTCCTCACGAAAAGGAATCCCGGCGCGCAAAGGG
>DASXKG010000633.1:0-4541 GCA_036496965.1 Variovorax sp. | reverse complement strand
CGGAGGCATCCATGCACATGATTTCGCGACGCCGACTGCTCTCGTCGGGGGCCTTCGGCCTGGTCGGTGCGAGCCTGGGGCTGCCGGTCTTTGCCGAGGCCGCCTACCCCGACAAGCTGATCACCATCAAGGTGGCATTTCCCGCCGGGGGCCCGGCCGACGTGTCGATACGCGCCGCCACCGTGGTGCTGCAGCGCAGCCTCGGACAGACCTTGATCGCGGACAACATGCCGGGTGCCAACGGCTCGATCGCCGCCAACTTCGTGCACAAGGCCAACCCCGACGGCTACACCTTGCTGGGCACGACCGGGATCGACTTCCTGGTCGCGCCGTTCACCATCACCACCGCACGCTACGAGCCGGCATCCTTCAAGCTCGTCGGCGTGACCGGCATCTCCGACTTCGTCCTGGTGTCGAGCACGGCGCATTCCTTCAAGAACGTCGACGAGCTCATCGACTACGCAAGGAAGCAGGGCAACAAGCAACTCTCCATCGCGCACTGGGGCCCGGGCTCCGCACCGCACCTGGTGGCGGCGGACTTCCAGGCCCGTGCCGGCGTCAAGTTCCTCGAGGTGCCCTACAAGGGGGCTGCGCCGACGGTGAGCGATCTTTCCGGCGGCCAGATCGACCTGACCTTCGTGCCGCTCGGCGGCTCGACCCTGGGAATGATCCAGAGCGGCCGCATCAAGGCCATCGGCCTGGCCAGCAGCAAGCGCAACCCGGCGCTGCCCGATGTGCCGACCATCGGCGAAAGCCGCAGCGTCAAGGACTTCGACTACAGCCTCTGGGCAGCTGTGCTTGCGCCACCGAAAACCAGCGATGCGGTCGTCGCTCGGTTGAACAGCGCGATGAACGAATGGGTGGTCAGCCCCGAGAACGTCGCGCGAATCACGGCCAACGCCTCGCGCCGTCTCGATCCCATGACGCCAGCCCAGGCGGCGGACTTCCTGAAGACCGAATACGACAAGTTCAACCGCATCGCCCGCACGCTCAAGCTCGATCCCCAGTAACCCCACCACCGGAAAGATCCTCATGTCCATCGTTCAATTCGACAAGGACGGCGCTGTCGCCGTCGTCACCCTGGCCAAGCCGCCCCACAACCTCATCGACGAGGCATTGCTGCAAGGCATGCTCGGTGCCTACGAACGTGCCTTGGCCGAGGGCTGCCGCTCGATCCTGCTGCGCAGCGCGATGCGCCACTTCTGCGCCGGCGCCGACGTCGAGGGCTTCAAGGGCGGCGGCCGCCGGCGCGACCAGGCCGGCTTCGAGCAACTGCTCGACGCGCTCGAGAATGTCGGGCTGCCGACGGTGGCGGCGGTGCACGGGGCGGCGCTGGGCGGCGGCCTGGAACTGGCCGTGACCTGCGACATGATCGTGGCCGCCGACACCGCCTCCTTCGGCATGGCGGAAGCCTCGCTCGGCCTGCTGCCCCTGTTGGGCGGCGTGCAGCGGGTGACGCAGCGCGTGGGCCCGGCGCGCGCCAAGGAACTGGCCATGTTCGGCCGCCGCAACGACCCGCTGGCGCTGGAGCGCTGGGGCCTGATCAACCTGGTGGTGGCCGAATCGGAACTGCCGAATGCCTCGATGTCCTGGGCCCGCCAGCTGGCGGCGGGGCCCATCGTCGCCCTGCGCGGCATCAAGCGGCTGGCCAACCTGTCGGCGCGCCACGGCATCGCCGGCGCCGATGCCCAGCAGACCGAGATCAACGACATGATGTGGGCCAGCAACGACCAGAAGCGCGGACTCGCGGCCTTCATGGTCACCGGCCCCGGCTCCGCCGTTTTTGAGGGGAATTGACATGGACGCTCCACTCCAAGGCCTGCGCGTGATCGACTTCACGCGCGTGCTGGCCGGCCCGCATTGCACCAAGACCTTGCGCGACCTCGGCGCCGACGTCACCAAGATCGAACCACCCGCCGGCGACGCCGGCCGTGCCGGCGTGCCGCACATCAACCTGATGTCGGTCTACTACGCGCAGCAAAATGCCGGCAAGCGCAACCTGAGCCTCGACCTGAACTGGCCCGAGGCGCGCGAGATCGTGACCGACCTCTGCCGCGATGCCGATGTGATCGTCGAGAACTTCCGCCCCGGCACGCTGGCGCGCTTCGGCCTCGGCTACGAGCAGGTGCGCGCCTTCAATCCGCGGGTCGTCTATGTGTCGATGAGCGGCTACGGCCAGACCGGGCCCTGGCGCAACCGGCCGGCCTTTGCGCCCACCGTGCAGGCCGAGACCGGCTTGACGGACATCCTGGAGAAGCACTACGGCGACTCGATGAACGAGCTGCGCAACGATGCCTGCAGCCATGCCGACGTCTATACGGGGCTGCATGGCGTGATCGCCGTGCTGGCCGCATTGCAGGCGCGCGAGCGCAGCGGAGAAGGCCAGCATGTCGACGTCTCGATGGCGGCCACCATGCTGTCGGTGAACGAGCGCGCCGGTGCCCAGCTGTCCGGCATCGACACACAGGGCGAGCCTCCAGCCCTCAGCGCGCCGGAATCGCACATCTACGAACTGCCCGACGGCCGCCGCGTGACCATCGCGGCGAGCCCGATCTATTCGCCGATGTTCGTGCGCTACAGCGCCATGATGCGGCGCACCGACCTGCTCAGCGACCCGCGCTTCGCCAGCGCACCGCTGCGGCGCCAGAACCTCAAGGCCCTGCTGGCGGAGGTGCGTGCCTGGGTCATGACCTTCACCAATCTCGAACAGCTGCAGGCCCAGGTGAGCGAAGCCGGCCTGGCGATCGGCGTGGTCCGCAGCACCAGCGAGCTGGCCGAATCGGAATGGGCCAAGGACTGGGGCGCGGTGGTCGAGGTGGACAACCGCGGCGGTGGCACCATGCGCATGCCGGGACCGCCCTGGCGCTTCAGCGCATCGACCTTGCCGCCGCCCGGCATTCCTGCCTTCCAGGGCGAGCACAACGCCGAATTGCTGGCCGAGCGCCACGTCGATCCCGCCTTGATCGAGGATCTGCGCCAGCGCCGCGTCCTGCTGAGCCGGCGCGCGGCCCGGGGCGCCTATGACTGAGCTGGACGCCACCCACGACGGCGCCGCGCGAAGCTGGCTGGCCGCGGCCAATGCGGTGGGCGACTTTCCGCTCCAGAACCTGCCGTTCTCGGTGTTTCGGCTGCGCGCCAGCACCGAGGCATTCCGCGGCGGCGTGGCGATCGGCGATCAGATCGTGGACCTGGCTGCGCTGGCCCGCAGCGGGCTCTTGCACGGCTCGGCTGCGCAAGCCGCCGCGGCCTGCGCGCAGAACCGCCTGAATGCCTTCTTCGACCTGGGCCCTGCGGCCTGGCGCGCGCTGCGCCAGGCGCTGTTCGCCCTGCTCAAGGACGACGCGCCGTCCGCCACCCAAGCGGCACTGGGCGCCTGCCTGCTGCCGCAAGCGCAGGCCGAGCATGCCCTGCCCTTGCAGATCGGCGACTACACGGACTTCTATACCTCGCTCGACCATGCGCTGAACATCGGGCGGCTGTTTCGCCCGGACGACCCGCTCTCGCCCAACTTCCACTGGATGCCCATCGCCTACCACGGACGCGTCTCCAGCATCGGCGTCTCGGGCCAGCGGGTGCGGCGCCCGCTGGGCCAATGGCTGGCCGATGGCGCGGCCGAGCCGGCCTTCGGTGCCAGCCGGCGGCTGGACTACGAGCTCGAACTCGGCATCTACATCGGCAGCGGCAACGCGCAGGGCGAGCCGATAGCGCTGGCGCAGGCCGAGGCCCATGTGTTCGGCGTCTGCCTCCTGAACGACTGGTCCGCCAGGGACATCCAGCGCTGGGAATCGACGCCGCTCGGACCCTTTCTTGCCAAGAACTTCGCCACCACGGTCTCGCCCTGGATCGTGACCATGGATGCATTGGCGCCCTATCGCGTGGCCTGGCCGCGCGCCGTGCAGGCACCGGCGTTGCTGCACTACCTGGAAGACGCCGACAACCGCCATTCCGGCGCCCTCGACATCCAGCTGGAGGTCTGGCTCGACACGGCGCGCCAACGCGAGCATGGCGGGGCCGCCGAACGGCTGTCGCGCACCAGCTTCCGGCATCAGCACTGGACCCTCGCCCAGATGGTCGCGCACCACACCGTGGGCGGCTGCAACCTGCAAGGCGGCGACCTGCTCGGAAGCGGCACCATCTCCGGCCCCGGCGAGGGCGAAGCCGGCGCCCTGATCGAGTTGACACAAAGCGGCCGCAAGCCGCTTGAACTGGGCAACGGCGAACGGCGCGGCTTCCTGGAAGACGGCGATGCCGTGCTGCTGAAGGGCTGGTGCGAAAAGCCCGGCTTCGCGCGGATCGGCCTCGGTGAATGCCGAGGCCAGGTCGTCGCGGCGCGCTCGGCAGCCGGTGGGTAAGCCCCGCTACATCCGGGTCAGCACGCCCACCAGGCGCGCCAGGGGGCTGCGGAACAGCACCCGGCCCTGGACCGAGATCAGGCAGATGCATTCGCCGTCCGGCCCCACTTTCTGGATGTGCTGCAGGGTCTCGTCGGCTTCGGCGAAGTCGCCGGCAGCGTAGCGCTCGCCGCCTTCGCCGAAGGCGCC
>DASXKG010000632.1:0-2780 GCA_036496965.1 Variovorax sp. | reverse complement strand
TTCGGTTTCGCCGGCGCCCGCAGCTCGGCTATCGTCGTGCCCATGAATGCCTTTATTCGCCTCGGATGGCGCACGCTCTGGCGCGATCTGCGGGCGGGCGAACTGCGGCTCCTGATCGTTGCCGTGCTGCTGGCGGTGGCGGCGCTGACGGCGGTCGGATTCTTCGCCGACCGGCTCAAGGGCGGGCTGCAGCGCGATGCGCGCCAACTGCTCGGCGGCGATGCGGTGCTGGCCAGCGACAATCCGACACCGCCGCTTTTTATCGAGCGCGCGCGGGCCCTGGGACTCCAAGCTGCGATCACCTACGGTTTCCCGACCATGGCGCGGGCCGGCGACGCGCAAGGCGGCGCCAGCAAGCTAGTGGCGCTCAAGGCGGTCGCCGCCGGCTATCCGCTGCGCGGCAGCGTGCAGGTGGCTAGCGATCCGGCCGCCGCCGGGCAGCCGACACGCGAGGTGCCGGCGCCGGGCGAGGCCTGGGTCGATGCCGCGCTGCTCGAGTCGCTGGCGCTCAAGGTGGGCGACCAGCTGCTGGTCGGCGATACCGGGCTGCGCATCACCCGCGTGATCACGCTGGAGCCGGACCGCGGCGCGGGCTTCATGAGCTTTTCGCCGCGCGTCATGATCAATCAGGCCGACGTGGCGCGCACCGGGCTGGTCCAGCCGGCCAGCCGGGTGAGCTATCGCTTCGCCGTCGCCGGCGACGCGGCCGCCGTGCAGCGCTTCAGCGACGAGGCCGATGCGCAGATCAAGAAGGGCGAGCTGCGCGGCGCCCGACTCGAATCCTTCGAGAGCGGCCGGCCCGAAATGCGCCAGACCCTGGACCGGGCGGAGAAATTCCTGAACCTGGTGGCGCTGCTGGCGGCGCTGCTGTCTGCGGTGGCGGTGGCGCTGGCGGCGCGCGGCTTCGCGGCCAGCCACCTGGACGATTGCGCCATGCTGCGCGTGCTGGGCCAGAGCCAGCGCACCATCGCACTGGCCTATACCTTCGAGTTCGCGCTGGTCGGACTGATCGCCAGCGCGCTGGGCGTGGCGATCGGCTGGGGCGTGCACTACGTGTTCGTGCTGCTGCTGGCCGGCCTGGTCGAGAGCGCGCTACCGGCGCCCACGCTCTGGCCGGTGGCCTTCGGCCTCGGGGTGGGTCTCACGCTGCTGTTCGCCTTCGGCCTGCCGCCGGTGCTGCAGCTGGCGCGCGTGCCGCCGCTGCGCGTGATCCGCCGCGACGTCGGCAATCTCAAGCCGGCCTCGATCGCCGTGCTGGCCATCGGCATCGCCGGCTTCGCCGCCCTGCTGGTCGCAGCAAGCAGCGATCTCAAGCTGGGCCTGATCGCGGTCGGCGGATTCGCCGCGGCGGTGGCCGTGTTCGCGCTGCTGAGCTGGCTGGCGGTGCGGGTGCTGCGCCGCAGTGTCAACGAGGCCACGGCGCCGCGCTGGCTGGTGCTGGCAACGCGCCAGATCTCGGCCCGGCCGGCCTATGCGGTGGTGCAGGTCAGCGCGCTCGCGGTCGGGCTGCTGGCCCTGATCCTGCTCGTGCTGCTGCGCACCGACCTGGTGGACGGCTGGCGCCAGGCCACGCCGCCGGATGCGCCGAACCGCTTCGTGATCAACGTCATGCCCGACCAGGCCGACGACTTCCAGAAGACCCTGCGCGACAACGGCGTGCGCAAGTTCGACTGGTACCCGATGATCCGCGGCCGGCTGGTAGCCATCAACGACCGGCCGGTGACGCCGGACGACTATCCGGACGAGCGCGCCAAGCGCCTGGTCGACCGCGAGTTCAACCTCAGCAACAGCGCCGAGGCGCCACCCTACAACAGCATCACCGCCGGCACCTGGGAGCCCGGCGCGCCGGGTGAGCTCAGCGTCGAGTCCGGCCTGGCCGAGACCCTGGGCATGAAGCTCGGCGATCGCCTGCGCTTCGACATCGGCGGCATCCAGAACGAGGCCCGGATCACGTCGCTGCGCAAGGTCGACTGGGGATCGATGCATGCCAACTTCTTCGTCATGTACACCGTGGCATCCTTGCCCGGCGTGCCGGTCACCTACATGGGTGCGTTTCGCGCGCCGGAGCTGAAGGGCTTCGACAATGCATTGGTGCGCAGCTATCCGAACGTCACCAACATCGACATGAGCGCCACCATCGTGCAGGTGCAGCGCGTGCTCGACCAGGTGATCCGGGCGGTCGAATTCCTCTTCGGCTTCACACTGGCCGCAGGCCTGGTGGTGCTGTTCGCGGCCGTGACGGCGACGCGCGAGGAGCGGGCGCGCGAGTTCGCGGTGATGCGCGCCGTGGGTGCGCGCTCGAGCCTGCTGCGCCAGGTGCAGCGCGCGGAACTCGCGGGCGTCGGTCTGTTGGCCGGATTCCTCGCCAGCCTGGTCGCCTCGGTCATCGGCTGGGCGCTGGCGCGCTTCGTGTTCGAGTTTGCCTGGACCGCCTCGCTGTGGGTGCCGATCGTCGGTGCGCTCGCGGGTGCCCTGCTGGCGCTTGGAGCGGGCTGGTGGGGGCTGCGCGAAGTGCTGCGGCGGCCCGTGGTGGCGACATTGCGGCAAGCCTCGGAATAGCGCAGGCCTCAGCACGGTCGCCAGACTTGGGACAATCATGCCCATGCAAATCGAAGAGAAGTCTCCTTTTGCCAGTCCCTTCGAATGGATTGGCGGCGAAACCCGGGTCCATGCGCTGGTCGAGCGCTTCTACGATCTGATGGACCTCGAGCCCGCCTATTCGGATTTGCGCGCGGTGCACGGCAGCTCGCTCGACAACGCGCGTCAGCGCCTCTTCTGGT
>DASXKG010000631.1:0-22793 GCA_036496965.1 Variovorax sp. | reverse complement strand
ATGCCGGAGATCGATCTCAAGAGCTTTGTCCGGCGCCCCGGCGCCTCCAACTCCGGCATCGGCGCGCTCGGCAACCAGGGCGGCGGCGCTGCGCCCAGCATGCCGCAGGGCCCGGTGCAGATGGCACCCGGCGGCTTCGGCGTGCCGCCCGGGAGCTTCGCGCCGGCAGCGATCGGCATCACCCGCGGACAGGGCTCGGGCATGCCCGGCGGGGAGACCCTCATCGCCACCGGCGGCTCGCCGCTGCTGGCGGCGCGCCAGCGGGCCCAGGGTGTGCTGCTGAATCTGAAGCGCTTCGTGACCGCCCGCATCGGCGGCGATCTCGGTCAAATGCGCATGGCAGGTGCCAGCGGCCTGGCCGGTGGCGGTGGTGGTGGTGGTGGTGGTGGTGGTGTGGTGGGGGGCGGTGGCGGCGCTCAGGCCTTCGTGGCGGCCATCGCCGACGCCGGGATGGCCTACCAGTTGGCAGCCTCCCAGTACGTGGTCGGCGAGGAGGCCACGGCCGTCCACCAGGCCTCGGCCGAGTTGCGCCGGCGTACCACCGAACTCAAGAAAAAGGCGCCCACCACCGCGGACAAGGCCACGGTCGAGATCGTGGCGCTGATGTTCCAGGCCATCCTGGCCGAGGAACGCATTCCGTTTTCCGCGCGGGTCTGGTTCGCGCGCCTGCAGATGCCCGTGCTGCGCGTCGCGATCGCCGAGCCCGAGTTCTTCGGTACGCTGCAGCATCCCGCGCGCATGCTGATCGACCGCATGGGCTCCTGCGTCATGGGCTTCGATGCGGCCGCCATCTCGGGCAGCGCGCTCGAAGGCGAGATCCGCCGCGTGGTCCAGGTGATCGAGCAATACCCCGAAACCGGCCAGCGGGTGTTCAAGCTCGTGTTCGACGAATTCGTCGTCTTCCTCAACAAGTACCTGACGCAGAGCGACAGCACGCAGCGCGTGATGAGCGTGGCACAGCAGGTCGAGCAGAAGGAGACGATGGCCATCCAGTACACCATCGAGTTGCGCAAGATGCTCAACGACATGCCGGTGCGCGAAGAGATCCGCGAGTTCCTGTTCAAGGTCTGGGCCGAGGTGCTGGCGATCGCCGCGCTGCGCTACGGCGGCCAGGACGAGCAGACGGTGACGCTGAAGCGCGCCGCTTCCGACCTGGTCTGGGCGGCCAGCGCCAAGCCCAACCGCAACGACCGCACCCGCGTCATCCAGGATCTGCCCAAGCTGCTGCAGCGACTGCGCCAGGGCATGACGCTGCTGGGCATCGTCGGCGAGCCGCAAGAGGCGCACATCAAGATCATCGGCGCCACCCTCTCCGATGCGTTCCTGTCCAAGACCGAGGCCATTCCGCCCGCCAAGATCGAAGCCATGGCCAAGCGCCTGGCCAACCTCGAGGATTTCGTCACCGACGAGGGCACCACCGACCTGCCGCTGGATGCGGCGAGCATCGAGCTTCTGCTCGGTGTGGATGCCGCGTCGATCGAGGTGGTGCCCGATACCGGCACCAAGGTGTCCGAGGACATGCTCGGCTGGGCCCATGAATTGCAGGTCGGCAACTGGTTCATGCTGGATCACAATGACCGCGTGAACCAGGTGCAGTTCGTCTGGCGCAGCGACCGCAAGCAGCTGCACCTCTTCGCGTCGAGCGACGGCCGCAGCTTCCTGATCCAGGTGGGACGGCTTGCCTCCTACCTCCAGGCCGGCCTGCTGGTGCCGGCAGAAGAAGAAACCCTGACCGTGCGCGCCACCCGCGAGGCCCTGGCCAAGCTGGACGCGAATCCCGAGCGGCTGCTGAACTAGGCTCGGCCGGCGCCGCCCATCAATGGGCGATGCGGTCGGA
This sequence comes from Variovorax sp., assembly GCA_036496965.1. GTDB lineage: Bacteria > Pseudomonadota > Gammaproteobacteria > Burkholderiales > Burkholderiaceae_C > Variovorax. Next base: position 20,956 of record DASXKG010000631.1, on the reverse strand, counting down.
GGTGTCGTCGCAGAGCTCGTCGAGCACCAGCGCATCGGGCTCGACGCCGGTGCTCCAGTGCACCATCAGCACGATGATCTTCAGTTCGTCGAGCGCCAGGGGCTCGCCAGGCGTTGCCATCGCGCGCTCGATCACGATCTCGCGCATGCCCGCCGCGAGCACGCCCGACGCTTCGAGGAAGCTGATGAAGCCCAGGCATTCGGCGCCGAGGTGCGCCATTTCGGCGGTCGAGTAGATGCGCATCGCAGCGCCCGACTGGGGCCATGCGATCGCCGGGACGCCGCGCGCCAGGACGGTGGCGCTGGCGCCGTCGGCGCGCCGACTGAGCTGCACCCCCTGGGTCGCGAGGCTCAGGCCGTCGAGCCAGTGAAGCGCATCGCGGATCTCGTCGGCATCGAAGCCCTGTGCGCTGAGCTTGCGCCCCAGCTGTTCGGGTTCGGGGCAGGCGTCGCCGCGCCAGTAGTTTTCGTAGACAAACACGAGCACTTCGAACATGGGGCCAATATAGCCGAGGCGGGGCCCCCCATCGGCTGCGTTGCGTCGACACGACGAAGACCCATTCATCCCATCGCCGTGCGCTGGAACAGGCCGCCCGGCAGGCGAGCCACCTCGCCTGCAAGCTCGAGTTCGAGCAGCTGCACCTGCAGGGCGGCTGCGCTGAAACCGGTGCGGGCACACAGCGCATCGAGGCTCACGGGGTCGAACCCGAGATCTCGCAACAGGCGGTGCTCCGGCGCAGCGCTGCTCGGTGCCGGGGACTTGGCCACTGCGGCGTCGAAGCGCAACTCCTCGAGCACGTCCTCGGCCGACACGACCAGCTTGGCCCCCTGGCTGATCAGCGCGTGGCAGCCGCGCGCCTGCGGCGAGTGGATCGAGCCCGGGATGGCGAACACCTCCCGGCCCTGGTCGGCCGCCAGCCGCGCCGTGATCAGCGAACCGGATCGAAGAGCGGCCTCCACCACCAGCGTGCCGCGCGTCAGCCCGGCGATGATGCGATTGCGCTGGGGGAAATTCTGCGCGAGCGGTGGTGTGCCGAGCGGGTATTCGCTCAGGATCAGGCCCTGGGCTGCAATGCGGTGCGCCAGATCGCGATGCCGGACCGGATAGACGCGGTCCAGCCCGGTGCCGACGACTGCCACGGTGGCCGTGGCCAGGCGCTGTGCGGCGCCCGCCTCGAGCGCCCCTTCGTGCGCGGCGCCGTCGATGCCCAGCGCCAGCCCGGACACCACGGCCACGCCGGCCTCGACGAAGGCCCGCGCGAAGGCGCGCGCGTTCTGGACGCCCTGAGCGGTGGGATTGCGGCTGCCGACGATCGCGATGCTGCGCGCCAACTGCGCCAGGTCGGCTTCCGGCGCGCCGAGCAGGTAGAGCATCAGCGGCGGATCGGCGGTCTCGAGCAATGACGCCGGATAGTCCGGATCGGCCAGCGTCAGGATGCGTCGCTGGGCGCCGTCGGCTCCAGCGGCCTGCAGCCAGGTCCAGGTTTGCTCGAGCAGCGCGGGCAGTCCTGCGGGCTGGGCGAGCAGGGCCTGCACCTGGGCAGCCGTGGCGACCTGCCGAAGCGCCTGTGCAGCCTGGCCGAACACCTGGATCGGAAGCCCGAAGGCCGCCAACAGCTTGCGCGCCGTCGCGTTGCCGATGCCCGGCGTCAGCGAGAGGCGCAGCCAGCTCCCGAGTTCGTCACGTTCCACGCCGACAGGATAGCGGCGTCAGGGATTGACCAGCAGGTCGCCCGGATGCGGCGCATCGCTGATTTCGAGCACCAGCGCGTAGGAGGCCTTCTCGAAAGCGCGGAAGACCATCAGCAGGCCGATGCGTTCGTTCGGAAGTTTCATGACGGCCTTGCCGGTGTTGTCGGGGGCACCGGCGCGGTCGACGATGGTTTCGCCATTCTTGAGGATGGCCAGCACATGGCCGCTCTCGATGCCGTCGCGCGTGCCCTTGTTGATCACCACGATCTGGTTCTGCGTGACGAAATCCACCGCGCTGCCGTAGACCGAGACGATCCGGCCATCGGTGACCTTCTGTTCGGGAGCGCGCGGCGTGTAGCTTTGCAGCTCGCGGGGCGGTTCCGGGACCAGGCGGTCGCCGGCGCGAATCTCCTCCTTGGCGGCCACGATGTCGACGGTTGCCGGCACCACGTTCTGGACTTGCTTGCCGTTGTCCAGCTGGGATTCGACCGATTGGCTGCGCTGGAGCTGGACCCGGCCGAGGTAGGCCGCCTCGTAGCCGAGCAGTTCGCCCGTGGCGGGATCTTTCAGCGGGGTGGCATTGCGGAACACGCGGAAGGTATTGATGGGGCCTGCGGTCTCGATCAGCGGCGAGTTGGCGTCGCCCAGGGCGTAGGCGCGGTCGCCGCGTGCCAGCAGCACCCGGCTGTCGTTGCCGGCCACGATGTGCGGCGCGGTCGTCAGGGTGTTGTCGTCCAGGATGATCGGCTCGCTCAGGAAGGGCTCGATCAGGCTCGGATTGAGCGTTGGCAGCGCCATGCCCGACAGCGACTCGTAGCGGGTGCGCGGCGACAGCTTGATCGTGCCTTCCGGCGCGCCGTTCCCGCGGCGGGTGCTCAGCCGGGCGCGGCCACCGGTGCGGTCCAGGTAGAGCACCTGGCCCGGATAGATGCGGTGCGGATTGGAGATGTCGCTGATGTTCATGCCCCAGAGCTCCGGCCAGCGCCAGGGGCTGCGCAGGTAGAGCTTGGAGATCGCCCACAGGGTGTCGCCCGGCTTGACCGTGTATTCGTCCGGCGCGTTGGGCGTGAGCTCGCTGACGGCAATGCCGGCCTGCGCTGTCGCCTGGGCGGTAGCGCGCTGCTGTGGCGTGACCGGATAATTCTGCGCGAGAGCGGCAGTGGCGCCCGTGCCCATCATGGCGATCACCGCCAGCGTGGCGACGAAGCTCGGACGCTGCCTGTGGTTCATTCGGAATTTGTTCATGGTTGATGGTGTGTGTACACACACTGCGCCACGCAGCATGTACGAATCCTCACAATTTGCTACGAATTTTGCGCTGAAGCCCTTGATAGGGCAACGTATATGGGGAGCCAAGCGACAGACCCGTCGCGGAAATGGCGAAAATAGCGATAACTTTCCACGCTTTCATGGCAAAAAGAACCATTTTGAGTTACCCCGACAAGCGCCTGCACCAGGTGGCCAAACCGGTGCAGGGCGTGGACGCGCGCATCAAGGCGCTGGTCGCCGACATGCTCGAGACCATGTACGACGCCAACGGCATCGGACTGGCAGCCACGCAGGTCGACGTGCACGAGCGGCTGGTCGTGATCGACATTTCGGAAGAGCGCAACCAGCCGGTGGTGCTCATCAACCCCGAAATTGTCTGGGCCAGCGAGGAGAAGGTGCTCAACGAAGAGGGCTGCCTGTCCGTGCCCGGCATCTACGACGGCGTCGAGCGTTCGACCGCCGTGCGCGTGACCGCGCTCGATGCCGAAGGGGAGCCGCAGACGATCGAGGCCGAAGGCCTGCTCGCGGTGTGCGTCCAGCATGAGCTGGACCATCTGCTGGGCAAGGTGTTCGTCGAATACCTGTCGCCGCTCAAGCGCAACCGCATCAAGAGCAAGCTGCTCAAGCAGCAGCGCGAGGACCAGCGCCTCGAACAGGGCGAGGGTCGGCGTTGATCGCTGCTTGGCGCGCCGGGGGCGCGGCGGCGCTCCTTTGCCTGGCCCTGGCCGGTTGCGCGACCGATCCGGCGCGTCTGTCGCTGGGCATTTCGCGCGAGACGGTGCTGCAGCAGTCCGGGACACCGACCGCCACCTATCCGATGCCCGGCGGCGGCGAGCGTCTTCAATACTCGCGTGCGCCGGCCGGCTTCACGGTCACCAACGTCGACCTCGATGCCGGCGGCCGGGTGGTTTCGGTGCGCCAGGAGTTGCAGGACGGCATGTTCGACGTCACGGTGCAGCCCTTCGTCTGGCGTGCCGACGACATCCTGCGCACCTATGGCCGCCCGTTCGAGATCTCGCGCGTGCTTGCCTACGATGGCCAGATCTGGGCCTGGCACTACATGTCGAACAACACGCCGCGCCTGTTCTATATCTACGTGTCGCCCGACGGCCTGGTCGAACGCTTCCATACCGCGGACGACCTCAGGCTTGACCTGGTGGGCCGCTGAGCGCCGCCGCATGAAGATCGCTTTTGCGGGCACGCCCGAATTCGCCCGCGTGGCCCTGCAGGCGATCGCCGAGGCCGGCTTCGAAGTGGTGCTGGTGCTGACCCAGCCCGACCGGCCGGCCGGCCGCGGCATGAAGCTGCAGGCCTCGCCGGTCAAGCAACTCGCGGCCGACCGGGGCTGGCCGGTGGCCCAGCCGCGCAGCCTGCGCCTGGACGGCAAGTACCCGGAGGACGCGGCCGCCGCGCGCACTGCGCTGGCCGAAGCCGGGGCCGACGTGATGGTGGTCGCCGCCTACGGCCTGATCCTTCCCCAATGGGTGCTCGACATGCCCCGCCTGGGCTGCCTGAACATCCATGCGAGCTTGCTCCCGCGCTGGCGCGGCGCGGCACCGATCCACCGCGCCATCGAGGCCGGCGATGCCGAGACCGGCGTCACGATCATGCAGATGGATGCCGGGCTCGACACCGGCGCCATGCTGCTGCGCGAGTCGCTGCCCATCGGCGAGGACAACACGGCACGCCTGCATGACCGCCTCGCTGCCCTGGGCGCGCGCCTGGTCGTCGAGGCCTTGCGACAGGCCGACGCGGGAGCGCTGCATGCCGAGGCCCAGCCTGGCGAAGGGGTGACTTACGCGCACAAGGTCGAGAAGAGCGAGGCCCAGTTGGCCTGGTCGCTCGATGCGGCCGCGATCGTGCTCCGCATCCGCGCCTTCGACCCCTTCCCCGGCGCCAGCAGCGTTCTCGACGGCGAGGTGCTCAAGCTGTGGGCGGCGCAGGTCGCGCCAGGTCACTCCTCCGAGCCACCCGGAACAGTGCTTGGCGTGACGCCCGCCGGTATCGCCGTGGCGGCGAAAGATTCGGTGCTGCTGCTCACCGAATTGCAGCGCGCAGGCGGCAAGCGCCTGCCGGTGGCCGACTTCCTGCGCGGCTTCGACGTGAAGCCCGGACAGTTCTTCGGCTGATGGACGGCCCCCACGCTCGGCACTTCGTGTCCTCGCTGCCCCCCGAGGGGGCGCAGGCCTGCCTTGGGGCGGCCCGGCGGCAGGCCTGATGTTTTTCGCGCCGTCGATCCGTCGCCAGCCGGAGTTCCGCCAAGGCGCGCTGGACATGTTCTCCGCCGCCGTCGGCATCGGCGCCTGGGGCCTGATGACCGGCGTGGCGATGCTGAAGTCGGGCATGAGCGTGTTCGAGTCGATCGCGATGACGGTGCTGGTCTACGCGGGCAGTTCGCAGCTGGCGTCGATTCCGCTCTTGATCGCCGGCGCGCCGGCCTGGGTGGTGCTGGCCACCGGCTTCTGCGTCAACCTGCGCTTCGTGGTCTTCAGCCTGCACCTGCGGCCGTATCTGATGCACATGCCGCGCTGGCGCCGCCTGGTGCACGGCTACCTCACGGCCGACATGAGCTATGCGATGTTCACGCGCCGCTACCCGGGCCTGGCGGCGACGGATGCCGACCGGCGGGCGCAGGAAGCCTACCTGGCGGGCAACTGCTTCATGGCCTGGGCGTCCTGGATCGGCATGAGCCTGGTGGGCATCTTCCTGGCCAACATGATTCCGCAAGGCTGGGGGCTGGCCTTCGCCGGCGTGCTCAGCCTGGTGGCGATCGCCTGCTCGATGGCCACCACCCGCCTGCGCGTGCTGGCCGGCCTGATCGCCGGCGCGACCGCCGTGGCCGCCTACGCGCTGCCGCTCAAGCTGAACATCGTCACCGGCATCGGGGTCGCGGTGCTGCTGTGCTTCTGGCTGGAGAAGCAGTTCGGGCTCGATCCGGACGCGGAGGACGACCGATGAGCGCCGCGCCGGGCCGCCCCAAGCAAGCTCGCGCCCCCTCGGGGGGCAGCGAGGACACGAAGTGCCGAGCGTGGGGGCTCCAATGAACCTGGGCCCGACCGACTTGCGCACCCTGGCCATCATCCTCGGCCTGGCCTGCGTGACCGTGCTCACGCGCTGCTTCTTCTTCATCTTCGACCGGCCCTGGAGCCTGCCGGAATGGGCCCACCGGGCCCTGCACTACGCGCCGGTGGCGGCGCTGGCGGCGGTGATCGTGCCGGAGATCGTGATGACCCAGGGGCAGCTGGTCTCGACCTGGCAGGACGCACGCCTGTACAGCGCGATGGTCGGCGCGCTGTACTTCTTCCGGCGCGGCGGCGTGCTCGGCACGATGCTGGCCGGCATGGCGGTCTACCTGCCGCTGCACCTGGCCTGGGGCTGGTAGGGCACGGCCGCTCAGGCAGTCTCGCCGCTCTCGCGCGCCGCGGCGATGCAGTCCAGCAGCACCGCCTGGTCGCCGCACTGGTTGGCCAGCAGCAGCACCAGGCGGGCATCGAAATCGGCGCTCTGCGCTTGCGACAGTCCTTCGTGGGCATGGACCCAGGCGGCGTAGAAGCCGTCGGGATCCGGGATGTGGGGTTCGGTGATCATGCGTGGCGGTCCTCGAGGTCTCCTTCAGTGCTCGGCCAGCGCGGTGCGCAGCGCAGCCGCGATCGATGCCGGCGTGGGCCTGTCGAGCAGAGCGGCGCGGTAGGCGTCCGGGCGCACGAGGCAGAGGCTGCCGGCGCGGCCTTCGGCGCCGAGATGGCGGGCCAGCAACGGGTCGGCTTGCAAGCTCGGTCCATCGCAGTCGCCGCCGACCGCGATGAGCTGCAACGGCAGCGAAGCCGAGACGGCATGCAGGGCGGCCGCCCGGAGCTCGGCCGATGTCGGCGCAAACCAGAGTCCCAGGCAGCGGGTGCCGTCGGCCAGCAGCTGCATCAGGCTGGTGGGCCTTCCGTCGGCCCAGCGCAGCGCCAGGTTCTGCACGCTGCGCCCGCCTTCGGGCAGTTGCGGCGCGGCGGGATAGTCGTTGGCCACCGACATCCGGCCGGTGTTGACCAGACCGCGCGCGAAGGCGTGGCGCGGCGCCAGCGACAGCACCGCGCGCCGCAGCCGGTGTTCCGCCGGCGAGCGCGGCGCCAGGAAGCGCGCCGAGCGGCTGGTGACGCGCAGGTTCTCCGCCGCAGCCGGACGGCGCTCCGCGTCGTAGCTGTCGAGCAGCGCATCGCCGGCCTGGCCTTGCGCAACAAGCGCCAGCTTCCAGGCCAGATTGGCCGCATCCTGGATGCCGCTGTTGCCGCCCCGGGCGCCGAAGGGGCTCACCACGTGGGCCGCGTCGCCGATGAACAGGATCCGCCCGTGCCGGAACGCGTCGAGCAGGTGATCGCGGTAGCCGTAGGGCCCGATCCAGACGAACTCGAATGCCACGCCCGGCCCCAGCTGCTCGCGCAGCCGCGCGCCGGCCACCTCGGGCTGGCTGACCTGGGCGGTGTCGCAGTCCTCGGGCATCTGGTAGTCGATGCGCCAGACGCCGTCGCCCATCAGGTGCTGCCAGACGGCGCGGCCCTCGTTGAAGGGCGCGTCGACCCAGGTCCAGCGCTCGGTCGGCAGCGGCTTGTCGAAGCGGACGTCGCTGATGCACCAGCGGTCGGTGCTGTGCGAGGGATGGGCGTCGATGCCGAGCTGGGTGCGGATCGGGCTGTTGGCCCCGGTGGCATCGACCAGATGCTCGGCCTCGATCGTGTAGTGGCCGGCCGGTGTCTGCACCGCCACGCGAACGCCGTCGGCCAGCGGCGTCACCTGGCTCACGCGGTTCTTCCAGCGCAAGTCGGTCAGGCCCAGTTCGAGGATGCGCTCGACCAGGAACCATTCGACGTAGAACTGCTGCAGGTTGATGAAGGGCGGCTGCAGCGAGAGGCTGTCGGTCTTCAGGTTGAAGTTGTAGACCTCGTTCTCGCCGGAGAAGGTGCGCCCGAGCGACCAGGTGATGCCCTTGTCCGCGATGCGCCCGCAGATGCCGAGCCGCTCGAAGATCTCCAGGCTCTTCTGCGCATAGCAGATGCCGCGCGAGGAGGCGCCGCGCACGCCGACCGTGTCGTCCTCGTCCAGCAACACGGCGCGCACGCCGCGCCGCGCCAGGTCGCAGGCCAGCGTGAGGCCGGCCGGGCCGGCGCCGACGATCACGACCGGATGGCGCACCACGGTGTCGCTGCCCAGCTCGGGCGGCGGAACGAAAGGCCAGCTCGGCAGCGCGTAGGCAGGCGCGAAGCGCCAGTTTTCCGCGCGGGATGCCGGCGCCGTCACAGCGCGTGCGCCCATTCAGCCAGGGCGTCGGCGGTGCGCTGCACCAGTGCCGGCTGGCCGGCGAGATAGTGGTTGCCGCCGACGATGTCGACATTGTGGATGCGCGCGCCGCCGGCGGCCAGCCAGGCATCGCGCGTGCTCGGAAAGGTCGACTGGTCGCCGGTATAGGTCAGCAGCAGCGCCGGGACGGTGGTGCGGGCCAGGTTCGACGGCCCGTCCGCCTGCGAGCGCGAGGACCATTGCGACAGGAAGGCGGTCAGCGAGGTGGTCCGGCCCATGGCATTGGCCGAGTAGTTCACCTGCCGCGCGTCGCCCCAGACACTGCCCGGCGCGCGGTCGTTGGGATCGATCGTCAGGTCCACGCAGCGCGGGTCCGCATGCGTGCGGTAGACGATGAAGGCCTGGTCGCGCGGCGCGCCCGGCGTGCTGCGCAGCCGGCGCAGCCGCTCCAGCACCCACTGCTCGATGCGTTCCAGGCGCGCCTGCTGCGCCGCGCCGAAGCGGGCCAGGAAGGCCGCCTCGTAAGGATGCGCATGGCGGGCGTCGTACATGTCGAGCGCGGGATCGACCGCCAGCGGGTCGTGCTCGTCGGTGACCGAGGGATCGATCCAGTCGCGCAGCAGCCTGGATCGGCCCTGGTGCGCGGCGCACAGCGCGATGCCGTCCACGGGCGGCAGGTCGGCGGGATGCAGGAGGGTAGCGTCGCCGTCGGCGAAGTGGTGCGCCGTCAGCTGTTCGGCCTGCGACTGGTAGAAGCTGGCCAGCGCTGCGCCGCCCGAATTGCCGATCAGGAAAACCTTCTCGTAGCCGGCCGCGCGCAGGAACTGCACGCCGGCGCCCAGGTCCTGGATGGCGCGCTCCATCAGCAGCAGCGTGTCGTTGCCCATGTAGCGCGAGTTCAGGCCCAGGCAGCAGATGCCCCGCTCGGCCAGCGGGCCGATCAGGTAGTGGCCCATGAAGTTGCTGGTCGGATGCATCACGATCGCGGCCAGCTTCTTGCTGGCGCCGGCCGGCGCGCGCCAGGCGCCGTAGATGCGCGGGCGCAGCATCTGCAGGCCCGACTGGCTCTCCAATGACGCGCCCGGCTTGACGTCGATGACGGCGAGCTGGAGCTCAGGCATGGGTCGACTTTCGCAATCCGGCCTTGCGCTCTGTCCAGGCATCGAGCAGCCCCCGGGCCTGGCGTGCGTGTTCGTCCATCTCGGCCTGCGGCACGGTGGGCGTGGTGAGTTCGAGCCGGATGCCGTTGGGGTCGAAGAAGTAGATCGACTGGATGATGTGGTGGTCGGTCGGACCCAGCACCTCGACGCCGGCGGCCTCGAGCCGCGCCTTGGCCGCCAGCAGCTCGGCCACCGAATCGACGCGCAGCGCGAGGTGGTTGACCCAGGCCGGCGTATTCGGCGAAGGCAGCGCTGCCGTGTCGTCGCCGAGATCGAAGAAGGCGATCGACGAGCCGTCGCGCAGCTGGAAGAAGATGTGGACGTAGGGGCAGTATTCGCCGGTGCTCGGCACGTGGTCGCTCTGGATCACGTGCGTCAGCGGCAGTCCGAGCAGGTCTTCGTAGAAGCGGCGCGTTTCTTCGCTGTCGCGGCAGCGCCAGGCGAAGTGGTGCAGGCCGCGCACCGGGACGGGCGGGGCGGTGGCATCGGGCATGGCTGTCTTTCGTCGTGTGGATCGGGGATGCGGAATTGGGACTGTACGACTGCCGCGGACCGTCGAAACCTACAATGCGCCTTGACCCCTCCGACCTGCCCCAACCGCTTCCACAGGCCCGTCCATGAATGTCCTTCGATTCACCGATCTCTGTGCGCAAGGCAAAGTCGCCGGCCAGCGCGTCTTCATCCGTGCCGACCTCAACGTGCCCCAGGACGACAGTGGCCGCATCACCGAGGACACGCGCATCCGCGCCTCGGTGCCCTGCATCCGCCAGGCCCTGGAGGGCGGCGCCGCCGTGATGGTCACCTCGCACCTCGGGCGCCCCACCGAAGGCGAATTCAAGCCCGCCGATTCACTGGCGCCGGTCGCCCGGCGGCTGGGCGAACTGCTCGGCCGCGAGGTTGCGTTGGTGGCAAACTGGGTCGACGGCGTGCAGGTCGCGCCCGGCCAGGTGGTGCTGCTGGAAAACTGCCGCCTGAACAAGGGCGAGAAGAAAAACGACGAGGCGCTCGCGCGCAAGCTGGCCGCGCTCACCGACATCTACGTCAACGATGCCTTCGGCACCGCCCATCGCGCCGAGGCCACCACCTACGGCATCGCGCAATTCGCCAAGATCGCCTGCGCCGGCCCCTTGCTGGCCGCCGAGATCGATGCCATCACCAAGGCCCTGGCGCAGCCCAGGCGGCCGCTGGTGGCGATCGTGGCCGGCTCCAAGGTCAGCACCAAGCTCACCATCCTCGAGAGCCTGGCCGAAAAGGTCGACCAGCTGATCGTCGGCGGCGGCATCGCCAACACCTTCATGCTGGCCTCGGGGCTTTCCATCGGCAAGTCGCTGGCCGAGCCCGACCTGGTGGACCAGGCCAGGGCCGTGATCGAGGCCATGCGCGCGCGCGGTGCGGCGGTGCCGATCCCGGTCGACGTGGTGACGGCCCGGCGTTTCGCGGCCGACGCTGCGGCGTCGGTGAAGAGCGCCAGCGACGTGGCCGAGGACGACCTGATCCTGGACATCGGCCCGAAGACCGCCGAGCTGCTGGCCGCGCAGCTGCGTGAGGCCGGCACGATCGTCTGGAACGGTCCGGTGGGCGTGTTCGAATTCGACGCCTTCGCCCACGGCACCGAGACCATCGCCCGCGCCATCGCCGAGAGCAGCGCCTTCTCCATCGCCGGCGGTGGCGACACGCTGGCGGCGATTGCCAAGTACGGCATCGAGGACAAGGTGGGCTACATCTCGACCGGCGGCGGGGCTTTCCTGGAGATTCTGGAAGGCAAGACCCTGCCGGCCATCGAGATCCTGGAAAAGCGGGCCCGCGAATGACCCCGCGCCGCTGACACTATCGGGTCACTGAAAAAGTGTATACAGTATCGAATACAACCAGGAGACTCGAATGAGCACCCCCGCGCCTCGACTGCCCCGCCATGCCACCAAGATCGTCGCCACGCTCGGCCCGGCCTCCAACACGCCCGAGCTGCTGGAGCAGATGATCCTCAACAAGGTCAGCGTGGTGCGGCTGAACTTCAGCCACGGCACGGCCCAGGACCACATCGCCCGGGCCGCCATGGTGCGCGAAGCAGCGCGGCGCACCGGCCGGGAGGTGGCGATCATGGCCGACCTCCAGGGCCCGAAGATCCGCGTCGGCAAGTTCGCCGAGGGCAAGATCTGGCTCGAGCCGGGCGCCAGGTTCGTGCTCGACGCGGCGCGCACCGAACCCGGCGACGTTGGCGCCGTGGGGCTCGACTACAAGGACCTGCCGCGCGACGTCAAGGCCGGCGACAGCCTGCTGCTGAACGACGGCCTGATCGTGCTCACGGTCGACGCGGTCAAGGGCGAGGCGGTCCACACCACGGTGCGCCTGGGCGGCGAGCTGTCGAACAACAAGGGCATCAACAAGCAGGGCGGCGGCCTCACCGCGCCGGCGCTGACGGCCAAGGACATGGAGGACATCAAGACCGCGATGAGCTTCCAGGCCGACTACGTGGCAGTGAGCTTTCCGAAGACCGCCACCGACATGGAAATGGCGCGCCAGCTGTGCAGCGTGGCGGCGGCTGAATTCGGCCACAAGCCCGGCATGATCGCCAAGATCGAACGCGCCGAGGCGATCCCCAAGCTGGAGGAAATCCTGCGCGCCAGCGACGGCATCATGGTGGCGCGCGGCGATCTTGCCGTCGAGGTCGGCAATGCCGCGGTGCCGGCGCTGCAAAAGAAGATGATCCGCATGGCGCGCGAGATGGACAAGGTGGTCATCACCGCCACCCAGATGATGGAGTCGATGATCACCAACCCGGTGCCCACCCGCGCCGAGGTGAGCGACGTGGCCAACGCCGTGCTCGACGGCACCGATGCCGTGATGCTCTCGGCCGAGACCGCCTCGGGCCGCTATCCGCTCGAGACCGTGCAGGAGATGAGCAAGATCTGCGAAGCCGCCGAAGCGGCCGAAGACCAGAAGCTCGATGCCGATTTCAGCGGCAAGAACTACACCCGCATCGACCAGTCGATCGCCATGGGCGCGCTCTTCACTGCCCATCACCTGGGCGCCAAGGCGATCGTCGCGCTCACCGAATCGGGCTCGACGCTGCTGTGGATGAGCCGGCACCGCGCCCACATACCGATGTACGCGCTGACCTCGCGCCTGTCCACGCAGCGCAAGATGGCGCTCTACCGCAATGTGCGCCCGCTCTTGATGGATTCGGAGAGCGACCGCGACACCGCGCTCGAGCATGCCGAGGCGCACCTGAAGAAGCGTGGCATCGTGCAGACCGGGGACGTCTACGCGATCACCTGCGGCGAGCCGATGGGTGCCCCGGGCGGCACCAACATGCTGAAGATCTGCCGAGTCACTTAGCTCGCCCCCAGCCTCGTTCACTTCGTGTTTCCGGTGAATCTGTCCTACGGGGTGGCTCGGTAGAATCGGGGCGACTTTTTTCATTCCCTCATTCCGCGAGGTATTCCCCATGGCTCTCGTCTCGATGCGCGAACTGCTCGACCATGCCGCGGCCAACGGCTACGGCATTCCGGCGTTCAACGTCAACAACCTCGAACAGGTGCAGGCCGTGATGGAGGCCGCCAGGGAAGTGGGCGCGCCGGTCATCCTGCAGGCCAGCGCCGGTGCCCGCAAGTACGCCGGCGAGGCCTTCATCAAGCACCTGATCCAGGCCGCCATCGAGGCCTATCCGACGGTGCCGCTGGTGATGCACCAGGACCACGGCCAGAGCCCGGACGTCTGCCGCGGCGCGATCGACCTCGGCTTCAGCTCTGTGATGATGGACGGCTCGCTGGAGGGCGACGGCAAGACCATTGCCAGCTACGACTACAACGTCGAGGTCACGCGCAAGGTGGCCGACATGGCGCACAAGGTCGGCGTCACCGTCGAGGGCGAGCTGGGCTGCCTCGGCTCGCTGGAGACCATGAAGGGCGACAAGGAGGACGGCCACGGCACCGATGCCACGATGACCCGCGAACAGCTGCTCACCGACCCCGAGCAGGCGGCCGACTTCGTCAAGCGCACCCAGATCGACGCCCTGGCCATCGCCATCGGCACCAGCCACGGCGCCTACAAGTTCACCCGCAAGCCCACCGGCGACATCCTGGCGATCGACCGCATCAAGGAAATCCATCGCCGCATTCCGAACACGCACCTGGTGATGCATGGCTCGTCGAGCGTGCCGCAGGACTTGCTGGCCATCATCCGCCAGTACGGCGGCAACATGAAGGAAACCTACGGCGTGCCGGTCGAGGAAATCCAGGAAGCCATCAAGCACGGCGTGCGCAAGATCAACATCGACACCGACATCCGGCTGGCGATGACCGGCGCGGTGCGCAAGTTCATGGCCGATCATCCGGACAAGTTCGACGCCCGCGAATGGCTCAAGCCGGCGCGCGAGGCCGCCCGGCTGATCTGCAAGCAGCGCTATCTCGAGTTCGGCTGCGAAGGCCAGGGGCCGAAGATCAAGGGCGACACGCTGCAGGTGGTGGCCGCCAGGTACGCCAAGGGCGAGCTCGCGCAAGAAGTGGTCTGAGTGACCACCGTTCACACCTCCTCGATCCGGAGCCTGCCGCTGCTCGCGCGCGGCAAGGTGCGCGACAACTACGCGGTCGGCGAAGACCGGATCCTGATGGTCGCGAGCGACCGGCTCTCCGCCTTCGATGTGATCATGGGCGAGCCGATTCCCGGCAAGGGCGTGATCCTGACGCAGATGGCGCTGTGGTGGTTCGACCGGCTGGGCTCGCTGTGCCCGAACCACCTGACCGGCGAGGCACCCGAGAGCGTGGTGCGGCCGGACGAGGTGGCGCAGGTCGAAGGCCGCTCGATGCTGGTGAAGCGGCTGACACCGATCCCGGTCGAAGCGGTGGTGCGTGGCTATCTCGCGGGCAGCGGGTGGAAGGAATATCAGGACAACGGTGCGGTGTGCGGCGTGCCGCTGCCGCCGGGCCTGGGCAATGCGAGCCGGCTGCCGCAACCCATCTTCACGCCGGCGGCCAAGGCGGCCGCCGGTGCGCACGACGAGAACATCAGCTACGACAAAGTGGTCGAGGTGGTGGGGCCTGTGCTGGCGCGGCAGATCCGCGAGACCAGCATCGCGATCTACGAGGCCGCCGCCGAGATCGCGCTCGCCAAGGGGATGATCATCGCCGACACCAAGTTCGAATTCGGCCTCGACGCGGCCGGAACGCTGGTGCTGATGGATGAAGTGCTCACGCCCGATAGCTCGCGCTACTGGCCGGTGGAGGGCTTGCAGGCCGCACTGGCCGGCGGCACCAATCCGCCGAGCTACGACAAGCAGTTCGTGCGCGACTGGCTCGAGGCCACCCGGATCAACGGCAAGCCCTGGAACAAGACGCCGCCGGCGCCCCGGCTGCCGGCGGAGGTGATCGAGAAGACCGCCGCCAAGTACCGCGAGGCGCTGCAAAGACTGACGGGGTGAATGGCCCCGACGCCCCCCACGCGCCCGGGGTGTGAAAAAGTCACTAATTCGCCGCGCAATGCTGACTGCCGCAAGGGCGGACGATCTTCGAGACTTGGTGCATACCACCTATTGAGGAGAGCGAAATGAATCCGGCAGCAGCATTTCTGATATCTGACAGCCCCAGCGTGCCGCCGCCGGACCCCATGCAACCGGGCATGCTGGCGCGCGTTCTCGATGAGATCGACCACGGCCTGCTGCTGCTGGACCTGACCGGCCGCATCCTGCATGCCAACTACCCCGCCCGGCGCGAACTGGCTGCGGCGCGCGCGCTGCGCAGTACCCTGGGCATGCTCTGTTCGGCGCAAGCCGCCGCCCAGGCCAAGATCCGCCAGGCGCTCAGGGATGCGGAATCCGATCGCCGCAGCATCATCGAAGTCGACCACGAGGGCGAGGGCTTGTCGCTGGCCTTCATTCCGCTGGCGGCGCTGCATGGCGGCGGCGTGGTCGACACGGTGCTCGTCATGTGCAGCCGGCGCACCGGTTGCGAGTCGCTGACCATGCAGATGTTCGCCCGTGCCAGGCGTCTCACGCGGGCCGAGCAGAACGTGCTGGCGCGCCTTTGCGACGGCCACGGCGCGGAGGAAATCGCCTGCCTGGAGGGCATCCGCATGTCCACAGTGCGCACTCACATCAAGAATGTGCGACAGAAGACGGGCAGCAGCAGCATCCGGGACGTCGTGCGCCAGGTCTCGAAGATGCCGCAGATCGTCTCGGTGATCCGCAACTGAGGGATTGCCTACTGCTCAGCGCTCCTGGGTGCTGAAGGCGGCAATGGTGTTGCCGCCGGCGTCGAGCAGTGCCATGTGGGATGACCCCTGCAGCCGGTAGCTGGCGGCGCTCTGGAGGGCTGCGAAGAACTGGGCCTCCTTGGCCGCGCGCAGCGGATCGGCGCAGGCCATGCGGGTCGAGGCCAGCTGGCTCAGCCTGAGCGAACTGCCGTTGCGCTCGAAGCTGCCCGAGAGCTGGTTGCAGCCGCCCGAACCCACGACACGACCGCTCCGGTCGAACTGCACCTGCGGATCGCGCCGCGGGTCGGTGCCGGGTGGCACCGTCTCGCCGGCGAGCTGGTCCAGATGCCAGACCGGACCCTCGATCGGCTCGTCCAGGCTGATCCCACCGCCACAGCCGGCGACGAAGGCTGCCGCCAGCAGGGCAGCCGTGAGGGTGGAAGATGCAGCAGGGCGTTGACGCATGGACTGGCTCGGCGACGAATGGATGGTCGCGCCATCGTATGCGACTGCGTGCGGTGCGCCAACGGGACGTGTGCGGCTCAGGCCGCCACACTCAGCTCAAAACTACGCTGCTCAGGCGCCGCCGGTAGCTGGCCACCGTGGGGTCGTCCGGCGGAATCTGGCCGTCGGCCACCTTGACCTTGGGCGGCTCGATGATGTCGAGGATGGCGATGTAGGTCTTGCGCGCCAGGTCTTCGTTCCAGCTCTTGTCGCGCATCAGGATGTCGAGCAGTTCGTCCATGGCGTCGGTCCAGCGCTGGGTGCCCATCAGCAGCCGGGCGCGCTCGAAGCGGGCTTCGAAGTCGCGCTTGTTGGCGGCGATCCGGGCGTCCAAGCCGGCCAGGGCGGGCGCCTTGCCCGCGGCCGGCGCGGCGAAATCGATGGCGTCCATCCAGCGCTGCAGCGAATCGAAGCGGCGCACCAGGACGGTCTTGGCAATCACCGGCGCGAACGCGACCTTGGCGTCGTCGACCCGGCCTTCCTGCAGCAGCAGCTTGACGTAGTCGAAGCGGGCGTCGTCGTTGGCGGGGTCGGTGGCCACGGCATGCTGCAGCTTTTCGAGGGCGCCCTGGGTGTCGCCCTCGGCCAGCGCATCGGCTGCCGAGGCTTGCTCGTCGGGCGCCTCGGCCTCGTCGGCGGCCGAGACATGCTTGTCGAGGAAGCTGCGGATCTGCTCGGCCGGAATCGCCCCCACGAAGCCGTCCACGGGCTGGCCGCCCTTGAACATGACGCAGAAAGGAATGCTGCGCACGCCGAACATCTGGCTGAGCTGCTCGGAGATCTGCGGCACCTTGTCGGCATCGAGCTTGGCCAGTGTGAAGCGGCCTGCGTAGTCGACTTCGAGTTTTTCGAGCACCGGCCCGAGCTGCTTGCAGGGCCCGCACCATTCGGCCCAGATGTCGAGCAGGACCGGCGTGGTCATCGAGCCATCGATGAGCTCGGACTGGAAATTTTCGAGGGTGATGTCGATCATCGCAGGAAGTTGGGGGTGAAACGTAAAATTGGAACCATGAAGCAAGCAATCCAGGTCGGCGTGGTGATGGGCTCGAGCTCCGATTGGGAGACGATGCGCAACGCCGTCGAGATTCTCCAGCAATTCGACATCGCCCACGAGGCGCGGGTGGTCTCGGCCCACCGGATGCCGGACGATCTGTTCGCCTACGCCGAAGGCGCCGCTGGCCGCGGCCTGGCCGCGATCATCGCAGGTGCCGGCGGCGCGGCCCATCTGCCCGGCATGTTGGCGGCCAAGACCACGGTGCCGGTGCTCGGCGTGCCGGTGGCCAGCCGCCATCTGCAAGGCGTGGATTCGCTCTACAGCATGGTGCAGATGCCCAAGGGCGTGCCGGTGGCCACTTTCGCCATCGGCGACGCCGGCGCTGCCAATGCCGCGCTGTTCGCGGTCGCGATGCTGGCGCTCGGCGACGCCGCGCTGCGCGCACGGCTCGACGCCTTCCGGGCGCGCCAGACCGAAGCGGCACGGGCGATGACGCTGCCGAGCGGGGCGGAGGCGGCGCCATGAGCGTTGTCGCGCCGGGCGCCACTCTCGGCGTGCTCGGCGGCGGCCAGCTCGGGCGCATGTTCGTCCATGCGGCGCAGCAGATGGGCTATTCGACCGCGGTGCTCGATCCCGATGCCGACAGCCCCGCCGGCCGCGCGAGCCACCACCACATCCACACCGACTACGCCGACGTGGACGGGCTGGCCCGGCTGGCCGGACTGGCCGATGCCATCACGACCGAGTTCGAGAACGTCCCCGCGCGCGCGCTCGAGCATCTGGCCGCCGCGCGGCCGGTGTCGCCGGGCGCGGACGCGGTCGCGATCGCGCAGGACCGGATTCGCGAAAAGGCGCATTTCGTACGCTGCGGCGTCGACTGCGCCCCGCATGCCGTGATCGATACGGCGGCAGCGCTCGAAGCCGTGCCGGACGAGCTGCTGCCGGGCATCCTGAAGACCGCCCGCCTCGGCTACGACGGCAAGGGCCAGCGCCGTGTCGCCACGCGCGCCGAGCTTGCCGCCGCCTGGGAAGATGCCGGCGGCGTGCCCTGCGTGCTCGAGAGGTTGATCCCGCTGGACTTCGAATGCTCGGTGGTCCTGGCGCGCGGCGAGGACGGGCAGATGGTGCATTTCCCCGTGCAGCGCAACCTGCACCGCGACGGCGTGCTGGCCGTCACCGAGGTTCATGCCGAGAACATGCCGGCCGCAATCAGCCGGCGCGCGATCGCCGCTGCCCGTTCGATTGCGGACGGACTGTCGTACGTCGGGGTGCTGTGCGTGGAGTTCTTCGTCACCGCCGAGGGCGCGCTGATGGTCAACGAGATGGCCCCGCGCCCCCACAACAGCGGGCACTGGACCGTGGACGGCTGCGACGTGTCGCAGTTCGAGCTGCAGGTGCGCACCCTCGCGGGGCTGCCGCTGAATCCGCCGCGCCAGCACAGTGTCGCGATCATGCTGAATCTGCTGGGCGATCTGTGGTTCGTCGACGACAATGAGGAGCCGCCACGCTGGGCCGACGTGCTGGCGCTGCCCGGTACGCACCTGCATCTCTACGGCAAGGCCGAGGCACGGCGGGGCCGCAAGATGGGGCACCTCACCATCACCGGCGACGACATCGAGGCCGTGCGCAGCACGGCGGATTTTGCCGCGGCCCTGCTCGGGCTGCCGATTCCGTTGTCGGAATGAGCGCAGCGCAGGGCCGCCCCAAGCAAGCTCGCGCCCCCTCGGGGGGCAGCGAGGACACGAAGTGCCGAGCGTGGGGGCACCCATGAAGATCTCCGCCGCTTCTTTCTCGCGGGCGCCCGGATGATCCGCGACGGGCGATTGCCGGCGGCCATCGACGAGGCGGCAGCCGTCCTGCGCGCCGGCGGGCTGGTGGCCTTCCCGACCGAGACGGTCTATGGCCTGGGCGCCGATGCGGACAGCGATATCGCGGTGGCGGGCATCTTCGCCGCCAAGGGACGGCCCAGCGACCATCCGCTGATCGTGCACCTGGCCGGCGGCCCGCAGGGCGGCGAGGCGCTTTCGCATTTCGCCCTCCCGTTGCCGCCTTTTGCAGAGGCGCTGGTGCGCGCGTTCTGGCCCGGACCGCTGACGCTGATCGCCGAGCGCCGGCCTGGCGTGGGCACCGCGGCCGCCGGCGGCCAGCCGACCATCGGGCTGCGCTGCCCGGCCCATCCGGTTGCGCAGACCCTGCTGGCGGCCTGCGCCGCGCGAGGCGTGGCGGGCCTGGCAGGGCCGAGCGCGAACCGCTTCGGCCGGGTGAGCCCGACCACGGCGCAGCACGTGCAGCAGGAATTCGGCGACGCGCTGCTGGTGGTCGACGGCGGCGCCTGCAGGGTCGGCATCGAGTCGACGATCGTCGACTGCAGCCGCGGTGCGCCGGTGCTGCTGCGCCCCGGCGCCATCACGCGCGCCCAGATCGAGGCCGCCTGCGGCCGTGGCCTGGTCGACAAGGACACGCTCGGCGCGCCCGATCCGCGCGCCTCCGGCACGCTGGAAGCGCACTACGCACCGAGCGCCAAGCTGCGCCTGATGGACGCCAAGGCGCTGCAGACCGGGCTCGATTTGCTCGGCGCCAAGGCCGCCCACATCGGCGTCTGGTCGCGCAGCGCCCCGCGCAGCCGCTCCGAGCGCGTACTCCTGCGGCGCATGCCCGATGATGCAGCGGCCGCGGCGCAGCAACTCTTCGCGGTGCTGCGCAGCTTCGACGCCGAGGGCGTCAAGTTGATCTGGGTCGAAACCCCACCCGATTCACCCGATTGGGAAGGCGTGCGCGACCGCCTGCAGCGCGCCGCCGCGACACCCTAGAAGGGTGGCCGAAGAGGGCTCCTAACCGCCGGCGCTCAGCACGCCCTTGAAGAAACCGACCGCCGCCGCCATGCAGAAGGGAGGCACCAGGGTTGCGTGATAGGCCTGCGCCACGGCCTGCGCCTGCGCAGTCGGGTTGTTGCCGGCACCGGCGGCGGTGGCGGCCTTGGCTTGGGCGAAGGCGGTGCGATCGGCGGTGAAGGCGTCGCTGGCGGTGCTTTGTTCGAGATCGAGCACGGTCAGCGCGTTGGGGGCCATGCCCTGGGCGAGGAAGTAGCCGGCGGTCGACTGCGTGCTCAGGAAGTTGACGGTCGGGTCCTGGTCGCCGCCGCACATGAGCATCGGCCGCGTCGGCAGGAAGCTGCGCAGGTCGTTGGCGACGGCCGCCTGGCGCAAGCCGGTCTGCGGCTTGCAGTTCAGGGGCGCGCTGGTGGTCAGCGACCCGCTGGTGGCCGGCAGCGCATTGCCCGGGCAGGGCGTGCCCGCGATGTCGTTGGCGACCTTGGTCAGATAGGCTTGCGTCACCAGGTTGCCGCTGCCGTAGAAGATCGACAGCGAAGGATTGACCGGCCCGGGCACGCCATTGGCCGGGAACAGCGCCAGTTGCGGCAGCGCGCCGCTGGAGAAGAGCGTGTCGGGCGACAGGCTCGGCAGCAGGGTGGCGATGCCATTCGCGTATTGGGCCGAATAGATGTCGGTGGTCGCCGTGTAGACATTGCCGAATTCATTCTGCCAGCTGGTCGTGAGGAAGGGCGTGAACACCGTGGCGCCGAGCGCCGGCCAGCCGCTGAACGAATAGTCGATCAGCAGGCTGATGGCGGAGGGCGCGGACATGGGCGCGACCGCGGTCACGGACGTCCCCACCGACTGCAGTTCGCGCAGGGCGGCCAGCGCGACGTAGCCCCCTTGCGAATAGCCGGTGACGAACAGCGAGCCGGCTGACGCCGCACCCACGCTGGGCAGGGCGGTGCGTGCTGCGGTCAGCGCGTCCGCCATGTCCTTGCCCTGCTGGTTGCCGTTGAGGTAGGGGTGGTAGGGCAGGGGCGATGTGTCGTAGCC
>DASXKG010000630.1:0-6032 GCA_036496965.1 Variovorax sp. | reverse complement strand
GAGGACCACTTCTGCGGCAAGCTGCTCGGCCTGCCCATCGGCTGCGACATCTGCTACACCAACCACGCCGAAGCCGACCAGGACGACATGGACACGCTGCTGGTGCTGCTGGGCAGCGCCGGCATCAACTTCATCATGGGCGTGCCCGGTGCGGACGACGTGATGCTCAACTACCAGAGCACGTCCTTTCACGATGCGCTCTTCCTGCGCCAGACCCTGGGCCTGAAGCGCGCGCCCGAATTCGAGGCCTGGCTGCAGCGCATGCAGATCACCGACGGCAGCGGCCGGCTGCAGCCGCCTGCTTCCAACCGGCTGCTGACCGACATGCGTCGGCTGCTGGACCGATGATCGACGATCCCGTCACCCGCAGCCCCTGGGCCGACTGGCGCCAGGCCACCCCGGCCCGGCTGGCGCTCGGCCGCGCCGGTGCCGGCATGCCCACCGACGAGGTGCTGCGCTTCGGCTGGGCGCATGCCATGGCGCGCGATGCCATCCATGCCCCGCTCGACGTGGATGCGCTCCAGGCCGTCCTGGCGGGCGCGGGCTGGCCGATCGCCCGGGCGCGCAGCCGCGCGCCCGACCGCGCCAGCTACCTGCGGCGGCCGGACCTCGGGCGGCAGCTCGACGCCGAGGACGCGGCGCGACTGGCGGCCGCCGCCGGCCGGCCGGCCGACATCTGCATCGTGATCGGCGACGGCCTGTCCTCGCTGGCGGTGGCGCGCCATGCGCCGCCCCTGCTCGCTGCGCTGCGGCCGCGGCTGGCGCCCGAGCTCGCGCTGACACCCCTGGTGATCGCGACGCAGGCGCGCGTGGCGCTCGCCGACGAAGTGGCCGAGTCCTTCGGTGCGCGCCTGTCGGTCATGCTGATCGGCGAGCGCCCCGGCCTGAGCTCGCCCGACAGCCTGGGCATCTACCTCACGCATGCGCCGCGGCGCGGCCGCAACGATGCCGAGCGCAACTGCATCTCGAACGTGCGGCCGGCCGGGCTGGCCTATCCGGTGGCCGCCTTCAGGCTCGCCTGGCTGGTGCACGAGGCGCTGCGGCGGGGCCTGAGCGGCGTCGCACTGAAGGACGACAGCGACGCCGCCACGCTCGGCGGCGCAGCGCCGGCGCCCCTCCTATGATCCGTCATTCGAAGCCGCACTGAAGGAGACATTGCATGACCGAGCGCTACCCCCTGGCCGAACTGAGCGACCTGCCCGAAGACATCCGCGCTGCGGTCCTCGCGGTGCAGGAGAAAGCGGGCTTCGTGCCCAACGTCTTCCTGGCGCTGGCGCGCCGGCCGGCCGAATGGCGGGCCTTCTTTGCCTACCACGACGCCCTGATGCTGAAGGAGGAAGGATCGCTCACCAAGGGCGACCGCGAAATGATCGTCACCGCCACCAGCGCCGTCAACCGCTGCCTCTACTGCGTGGTGGCGCACGGCGCGCTGCTGCGCATCTACGAGAAGAAGCCGCAGCTGGCCGACCAGGTCGCCGTCAACTGGCGCAAGGCGGACATCACGCCGCGCCAGTACGCGATGCTCGAATTCGCGATGAAGGTCTGCGAGCGCTCGCATGAAGTCGGCGACGCCGACTTCGCGCCACTGCATGCCCACGGCTTCAGCGACGAGGACATCTGGGACATCGCCGCCATCACGGCCTTCTTCGGCCTGTCCAACCGCCTGGCGAGCTTCAGCGGCATGCAGCCGAACCCGGAGTTCTACCTGATGGGCCGGCTGCCGCGCGAGAAGCAGCCCTAGACTCCTGCTTTTTAAAGGAGTTGGCCGTGCGCATCTTGCTGGTCGAAGACGACGCCGCACTGGCCGACGCGGTCTGCAGCTACCTGACGGCGAAAGCCTTCGTGGTCGACGTGGCGCCGGGCCTGGCAAAGGCCCATGCCGCGCTGTCGGCCGCGCAGTACGCCGCCGTGCTGCTCGACCTGCACCTGGGCGACGGCGACGGCCTGTCGCTGCTGCCCACCGTGCGCGCGATGCGCGAGCGCCCGATCGTGATCGTGCTGACGGCGCGCGACCAGGTGACGGACCGCATCCGCGGCCTCGATGCCGGCGCCGACGACTACCTCACCAAGCCCTACGACCCGGCCGAACTGCTGGCCCGCCTGCGCGCGGTCGAACGCCGCCGCAGCCTCAGCAGCGCGCCGGTGCTGCAACTCGGCGACCTGCAGATCGACCTGGCGCGCGACATGGTGCGCAAGGACGGCCTGCCGGTCACGCTGACGCAGAAGGAATGGGCGCTGCTGCGCGTGATGGCGACCCGCCCCGACCGCATTCACACGCGCGAGAACCTGGCCGACGCGCTCTACGGCTTCGGGGACGAAGCGGACAGCAACACGCTCGAAGTCTTCATCAGCCGGCTGCGGCGCAAGCTCGGGCGCAGCCACATCCAGACCTTGCGCGGCCTCGGCTACCGACTCTCCCCCGCGCAGGAAGACGAGGACGAATGACGCCGGCCCAGCCGAAGCCGAACAGCAGCCACGACAAGCCGCACGCCCGCGATTCGCTCGCGGGCCGGCTCACGCGCACACTGGTCCTCTGGGTCGGCGGCATCTGGCTGCTGTGCGTGCTGGGTGTCGTCTGGTACGTGGACCATGAGATCAACAACAACTTCGACAATGAACTCGCCGAGGTCTCGCACCGCATGTTCGACATGGCGGTGCAGGAGTTCGACACGCTGCACCGGGAGCGTCCGGACGCCCCGCTGCCGCTGACCGCACGGCCGCAACTGTTCCCGACCAATGCGGTGATCTACCAGCTGGTCGACGTGCACGAGCAGGTGCTGCTGCGCTCCGCCGAGGGGGTGGTGGACGCCTTCCAGGTGCCGCTGGCGCCGGGCTTCGCGAACGCCGGGTCCTGGCGCATCTACACCCTGCGGCATCCGACGCGTGAACTCTTCTTCCAGGTGGCCGATCCGCTGGGCGATCGCCGGATGGCGCTGAACCGGACGCTGCTCGGCCTCATCATTCCGCTGGGCGCCGTGCTGCCTGTGCTGGCCTTCGTGCTGCGCCGGGTGGCGCGCACGGAGCTGCGGGTGCTGCAGCAGATGGCCGGGGAGATCGAACAGCGCAGCGGGGTCGACCTGCGCCCGATCCGGCTGCCGGGCCTGCCGAGGGAACTGCGCACGGTCGGCGACCATGTCAACCAGCTGCTCGAGCGGCTGGCCCAGTCGCTCGACGTCGAACGGGCCCTGGCGGCCAATGCGGCGCACGAACTGCGCACGCCGCTCGCGGCGGCCCGGTTGAGGCTGCAGACCGCGCTCGACCACGGCCTGGAGCGCAACGAGGTGCTGGCGGCCATCGACGCACTGCAGACGCTCGGGCACCGCACGGAAAAGCTGCTGCAGCTCTCGCGCGCGGAGTCGGGCGCCTCGCTGACGCGCGCCAGCATCGACCTGGTCCAACTGGCCGGCACGGTGGCGCAGGAGTTCTGGCAGACCCCGCAGGTCAACGAGCGGCTCTCGCTCAAGGTGCCGGACACCGAATCGCCGCGCGCGCTCGGCGACGTCGATGCGCTGGCCATCGCGCTGCGCAACCTGGTGGAAAACGCACTGCGCTACGGCCGCGGACGCATCCTGCTCGAGGTACTGCCGCCCTGCACGCTCTCGGTGCGGGATTTCGGGCCGGGGGTCAGTCCGGAACAGCTGCTCACGCTGCAGCGGCGCCACGTGCGGCACGGTTCGGACAGCGTGGGCTACGGACTGGGCCTGTCGATCGTCGGCACCATCGTCGAGAAGCTCGGCGCCCGGCTCGAGCTTGCATCGCCGCCCCTGGGCGCCGCGACCGGCTTCGAGGCGCGCATCGTGCTGCGCAACGCCGAGCCACCCGCGACCGCGTAGCGGCGCTCAGAGCGCGAATCCGTCGTCGGCCGCGATCACCGCCCCGTTGACGAAGTGGCTCTGTGCGCTGGCCAGCAGCACGATCAGGCCATCGAGGTCTTCCGGCTTGCCCACGCGCTTGCGCGGCAGCATGCCGACCAGTTTCTGGCCGCCATCGGTCACCCAGTGCTCCTCGTTGATCTCGGTGGCGATGTAGCCGGGGCACAGCGCATTGACGTTGATGCCGAAGCGGCCCCATTCGAGCGCCATGGCGCGGGTCATCTGCACCACGGCTGCCTTGCTCATGCAGTAGACGCCGATCTGCGGCAGCACCTTGAGCGCCGCCACCGAGGCGATGTTGATGATGCGCCCGCCGATGTAGGTGCCCGGCGCCGAACCCTTGGCGCGCGCCAGCATGCGCTTGCCGACTTCCTGGGCGACGAAGAAGGAGCCCTTGACGTTGGTATCGAAGATGAAGTCGTAGTCTTCGCTCGACACTTCCTGCAAGCGCTGCGTGGTGCTGACGCCGGAGTTGTTCACCAGCACGTCGATCGGGCCGACCTCGGTCTCCGCGCGCGCCACCGCGGCCTTGATGCTGTCCTGGCTGGTGACGTCGAGTTCGACCACGTGGGCATCGCCGCCCTCGCCCTCGATGCGCGCGCGCAGCTCCTTCAGGCGATCGGTGCTGCGGCTGGCGAGCACCACCGCGGCGCCGGCACGCGCCAGGGTCTTGGCGAACTGGGCGCCGAGACCGCTCGACGCGCCGGTGACGAAGGCCACGCGGCCGGAAAGATCGATGCTGTAGGCCATGGAGGAAGGTCCGGTTGGAGTCGCCGAGGCGACGCTGCCGAGGGCATGCAGGCGACGCATAAAATGGCGCGCCCACCGCGGTGCCTCGCACCTCCAAACCATTATCGACGAGACCCACATGACGCACGACGAAATCCTCGCCCAGTTCGGACCCCGCGAAACCATGGAATACGACGTGGTCGTGGTGGGTGCCGGCCCTGCCGGTCTGTCGACCGCGATCCGCCTGAAGCAGCTCGCCGCGGCGGCGGGCAAGGAGATTTCGGTGGTCGTGCTCGAAAAGGGCTCGGAGCCCGGCGCGCACATCCTCTCGGGCGCGATCATGGATCCGCGTGCGCTCAACGAACTGCTGCCCGACTGGAGGGAGCTCGGGGCGCCGCTCAACCAGCCCGTGACCGCCGATACCTTCCTGATGATGACGGAGCGCGGCGCGACACGCACGCCCAACTTCCTGCTGCCGAACATTTTCCACAACGAGGGCAACTACATCGTCAGCCTGGGCAACGTGGTGCGCTGGCTGGCGCAGCAGGCCGAAGGGCTGGGCGTGGAGATCTTCCCCGGCTTTCCGGCGGCCGAGGTGCTCTACACCGAGGACGGCAAGGTGCGCGGCGTGGCCACCGGCAACATGGGAATCGGCAAGGACGGCGAGCCGACCGACAACTTCCAGCTCGGCATGGAACTGCTGGGCAAGTACACGGTGTTCGCCGAGGGCGCGCGCGGCCATCTCGGCCGCCAGCTGATCGCCCGGTACAAGCTCGACGACGGCAAGGATCCGCAAAGCTACGGCATCGGGATCAAGGAGCTGTGGGAGATCGATCCGGCGCGCCACCAGCCCGGGCTGGCCATCCACACGGCCGGCTGGCCGCTGCCGTCGGACACCTACGGCGGCTCCTTCGTCTATCACGCCGAGAACAACCAGCTGATCATCGGCTACGTGGTCGGGCTGGACTACCAGAATCCCTACCTCAGCCCCTTCGAGGAGTTCCAGCGCTTCAAGACGCACCCGAACATCCGCTGGTATTTCGAGGGGCAGGACAAGGGGCTCAAGGCACCCAAGCGCCTGAGCTACGGCGCGCGCGCGATCACCGCGGGCGGACTGCTGTCGCTGCCCAAGACCGTCTTCCCGGGCGGCGTGCTGGTGGGCTGCGAAGCCGGCTACCTGAACGCCAGCCGCATCAAGGGCAGCCACGCCGCGATCAAGACCGGCATGCTGGCCGCCGAGGCCGCCTACGAGGCCGTGCAAGCCGGCCGCCAGCACGACGAACTGGTCGAGTATCCCAAGGCCTTCGAGAAGAGCTGGCTGCACCGGGAACTGCGCAAGGCGCGCAACTTCAAGCAATGGTTCAAGAAGGGACTGACGGTCGGCACGCTGATGACCGGCATCGAGCAGTTCGTGCTGCGCGGGCACATCCC
>DASXKG010000629.1:0-2091 GCA_036496965.1 Variovorax sp. | reverse complement strand
AGGTAGCTGGCCAGCGCGGAGCCTTGCTGGTGGGCCGCGTCGGTCGGGACCGCGGGTTCGGCGAGCAGGCCGCGCACGGCAGCCGGCAGCGCGTTCGCATGCCGCGCGGCGATCTGGTCGATGCGCTGCGAAGGCGCGATGACCAGCAGTTCGACCCTGCGCAGCGGCGTGCCCGACCGGGCTTCGGGTGGAATCAGGGCCAAGGTGGCATTGACCCGCTCCAGGCGCTCGACGTCGGCGGTCAGCGCGTCGAGAAAGATGCTGGACAGCGCGTGGCCGGCCACCTGGGCCAGGGTCGGATAGCCGCTCAGGGCGTTCGGGCCGAGCGCGTCGTCGGGCTCCTTCATGCGGCCGGCGCCGATGGCCAGGATGCGCTCGGCGCCCAGGTGAATGGCGGCCGCCAGCGGCGCCGACTGGCGCATCGAGCCATCGCCGAAGTATTCGCTGCGGCCGCCGATCTCCAGCGCGGCCGCCGGAAAGACGAAAGGAATCGCCGAGGAGGCGAGCAGGTGGTCGAGGCCGATCTGCGCCGGGGTCGAGATCCGGTTGGAACGCGTCCACGGCTCCTGCCACGAACCCGACTGGTAGAAGGTCACGTGGGCGCCCGAGTTGTAGCTCGACGCGGACACAGCCAGCGCGCCCAGGTGGCCCTGGTCGATCAATCCGGGCAGCCGATTCAGCGGCACCAGTTTTTCGAGCAGCAGCCGCAGTGGCGAGATGTCCAGGAGCGAGTGCAGGCCGGTGCGCCGCCAGCGGGCGATCATCCAGCCGGCCGACAGGACGCGCGCCCAGGGCGTATCGCTGCTGCTCAGCACGCTCAAGGCATCGGCGCGATAGATCTGCGCGCCCTCCAGCCCGGCCCAGACACGGGCGATCCTGCGCACGGCGCCGCCGAAGTCGTCGGCGCCGCAGGCCAGCGCCGCGGCATTGATCGCGCCGGCCGAGCTGCCG
This sequence comes from Variovorax sp., assembly GCA_036496965.1. Lineage (GTDB taxonomy): Bacteria > Pseudomonadota > Gammaproteobacteria > Burkholderiales > Burkholderiaceae_C > Variovorax. The sequence goes on along the minus strand of DASXKG010000629.1, from coordinate 1,140 downwards.
GAGATGATCGGAAATGGGTTGGCGCGCGCGGCCGGGCCGCTGCCTCTGTGCAGCCGGGCGAGGGCCTGGAGCACGCCGACCTGGTAGGCCGCGCGCGCGCCGCCGCCGGTCAGCACCAGGGCGGTGGCCGGCGCTGGATGGGATTGCGGAGAGCTCATGCAGGCCGAGCGTACCCGCGCGCCGGATCAGCCGGGCGTAAGGGCAAGTACGCGTTGCCGTACGCCTGCCACTGCGGCAACTAGACTACCCGCCATTCAGGAGTGATGCATGTCAGTTACGCAAGAAGCGCTCGCCGAGGCGCTCAAGGTGGTCATCGACCCCAACACCGGCCGGGATTTCGTCAGCAGCAAGGCATTGAAGAACCTGCAGGTGCAGGGCGCCGACGTGTCGTTCGACATCGAGCTGGGCTATCCGGCCAAGAGCCAGTTGCCGGCCATGAGACAGGCGCTCGTGGCGGCCGCGAAGGCGCTGCCGGGGGTCGGAAACGTCTCGGTCAACCTGGTGACGAAGGTCGTCAGCCATGCCGTTCAGCGCGGCGTGCAACTGCTGCCCAACGTGAAGAACATCATCGCGGTGGCCTCGGGCAAGGGCGGCGTCGGCAAGAGCACCACGGCGGCCAACCTGGCCCTGGCGCTGGCGGCCGAGGGTGCCAGCGTCGGCCTGCTCGACGCCGACATCTACGGACCGAGCCAGCCGATGATGCTGGGCCTCAAGGGCCGCCCGCAAAGCGAGGACGGCAAGACCATGCAGCCGCTGGAAAACCATGGTGTGCAGGCGATGTCGATCGGCTTCCTGGTCGATGCCGACGAGGCGATGATCTGGCGCGGCCCGATGGCCACCCAGGCACTCGAGCAGCTGCTGCGCCAGACGAACTGGAGGGAGCTCGACTACCTCATCGTCGACATGCCGCCCGGCACCGGCGACATCCAGCTCACCCTGTCGCAGCGGGTGCCGATGACCGGTGCGGTGATCGTCACCACCCCGCAGGACATCGCGCTGCTCGACGCCCGCAAGGGCATCACAATGTTCGAGAAGGTCGGCGTGCCGATCCTCGGCATCGTCGAGAACATGGCGGTGCATGTGTGCTCGAACTGCGGCCACGTGGAGCACATCTTCGGTGCCGATGGCGGCCGCAAGATG
>DASXKG010000628.1:0-1547 GCA_036496965.1 Variovorax sp. | reverse complement strand
CCGTCGGGCGGGACGTTGGGCCTTGAACGGTGCGGCGTCGCTCGCGCTGCTCTACATCCTGACCCCGCTGATCTTCGTGGTCTGGCTGGCCTTCTTCCGGCAGGAAATTCCGTCCTTTCCGCCCGAGGGCTATAGCCTGCGCTGGTTCGCGGCGATCCTGGACCAGCGCAAGTTCGTCGACGGCTTCACGCTCAGCCTCCAGGTCGGCGTGCTCGCCACCCTGATCGGACTGGCGCTGGGCGTGCCGGCGGCGCTCTGCGTGGTGCGCTTCCAGTTCGGCTTCCGGGCGCCGCTCGCCAGCCTGCTGCTGATGCCGCTGATTGTGCCCGGCGTGGTGCTGGGCACATCGATGTACGTCTTCCATGTCGAGCTGGAGAACGGGCTCGACGTCGACGTCATCGGCACTTTCTATGCGCTGGTGGCGGGCCACATCGTGATCGTCATCCCCTGGGTGGTGCGGCTGATCACGGCGAGCCTGGCCGGGGTCGATCGCAGCACCGAGGAAGCGGCGCAAAACCTCGGGGCCAATGCCTGGGTCACCTTCTGGCGCATCACCCTGCCGGCGATCCGGCCGGGCATCGTGGCGGGCGCCCTGTTCGGCTTCGTGACCTCGTTCGGCAATCTGGAAATGAGCCTGTTCCTGGTCGGCCCCGGCCGCACCACCCTACCGATCGTCATCCTCCAGTATCTCGAATGGAAGATCGATCCGACCATCGCCGCCGTCTCGGTGGTGCAGATCTTGCTGATAGCGGGGGCAATGCTGATCACCGACCGCTACGTGAAGCTGGCGCGGGTCGTCTGACATGGCGCACCTCGACATCCAGAGCCTGGCCAAACGCTACGGCGATTTCTACGCCGTGCGCGACGTCTCGCTCAGCGTGGCCGATGGCGAGTTTCTGGTGCTGCTGGGCCCCTCGGGCTGCGGCAAGACCACGACGCTCCGCATGGTCGCGGGCTTCATCGAGCCCACCGGGGGCACGGTGCGGCTGGGCGGCACCGACGTCACCCTGCTGCCGCCGTGGAAGCGCAACGCCGGCATGGTGTTCCAGAGCTATGCCCTGTTCCCGCACCTCACCGTGGCGCAGAACGTGGCCTTTGGCCTGGAGATGCGCAAACTGCCGCGCGCCGACATCGAGCGCCGGGTCGAGGAGGTGCTGACCCTCGTGCGGCTCGGGGGCTATGGCGGCCGCCTGCCGCGCCAGCTTTCGGGCGGCCAGCAGCAGCGGGTGGCGCTGGCCCGGGCGCTCGCCATCCGGCCCGACGTGCTGCTGCTCGATGAGCCGCTCAGCAACCTCGACGCCAAGCTGCGCCAGGAGGTGCGGGTCGAGATCCGCGAGCTGCAGCGCCAGTTGGGCCTCACCACGGTCATGGTGACGCACGACCAGGAGGAGGCGCTCACCATGGCGGACCGGCTGGTGGTCATGAACGAGGGCCTGGTGCGACAGGTCGGCAGCCAGCGCGACCTCTATGAAAGGCCGTCCGACCGCTTCGTGGCGGGTTTTGTCGGCCGCAGCACCTTTTTGGACGGCACGGTCGAGGCGCCGGGT
>DASXKG010000627.1:0-3441 GCA_036496965.1 Variovorax sp. | reverse complement strand
GATGCCGATCGTGGGGCATTTCGACACCCACCAATGGTTGTCCCCCTTTCCGCCCTCGATCGGCATCTAGAAGACTTCCTTGATCTGGGCGAACCCTTCCGGCAGGTCGCCCCGCCCGGCCAGGTCGACAGGCGCGGCACTGGCCTTGACATCGCACTCGAAGAACCGGCCGGCCAGCATGACACATGTCTTCGTGAACAGCCTGACGAAGAACGCATACTCCTTCGCATAGGCGTAGATGACGTCTCCGAGGACGATCGCCTCCGTGTTGTCGAGATACATGCGCGCGGTGTAGTTGTGCCACTTCATCCCGGAATTGCTGCCGACCGTGAACGGGATCATCAGCATCAATTCGTCGTAGGGCGCGAAGTAGACATCGATGGGCTTGCCGTGCTTGACGAGGCGCGGCTCGCCTTGCACGCCGGCCATCAGGATCACCGGATGGGTGGTGATCGTCGGATCCGTTCGCCTGGCCAGGGACAGGCCGGGCGGCAGGATGCCGGCCACCATCCTGGCGTCGAGCGTCGTGACCAGCACTTCCCCTTCATAGGTCGCCTGGCCGCCATCGCTGACCGGTCCGTCGCAGGGCTCGTAGCCACCGACGAAATTGTCCGCGTCCAGGGGATTGGACGAGGCCATTCAGTGACTGAGCGCCTCGCTGCGCGAAACGCCGGCATCGGCCGGTTGCGGCGCCACGGCCTGCTTGACGAACAGGGCGATCGCCGACACCAGGCCCGCCACCGCGACCACGGTGAACACCTGGCCGAAGCTGTATTGGCGGCGCGTGAGTTCGGCGACCAGCAGCGATCCGGCGATGCCGCCGAAGCGGCCCATGCCGAGCATCCATGACACGCCCGTGGCACGGCCCTGGGTCGGATAGAACGCCGCCGCGAGCGCCGGCAGCGACGACTGCGCGGTGTTCATCAGCACGCCGGCCGCGAACACCACGACGACCAGTTCGGCCAGGCTGCCGAGGGATTGCCCGATGGCCCAGACCAGGATCGCCGTCAGCACATAGCCTATCGCGATGATCCGGTTCGGATTGAAGCGGTCCATGAGGAAGCCGAACAGCACTGCGCCGACGCCGCCGAGCGGGAACAGCGCGGCGATCAGGGTCGCGGTCTGGGAGTCCAGCCCGCCCTCCTTGAACAGCACCGGCATCCAGTTGATCAGCGCATAGAAGATCACCAGGCCCATGAAGTACGCGAGCCACAGCATCAAGGTGCCGACCAGGTAGGGGCCGGACAGCACCAGGCCGAGACCCGTCTTGCCGCCGCTCACGGGGCCGGCCCTTTCGGTCATGGTGAACGCGGTCACGCCGGTCGCGGCAGGCGAGATCTTCAGCAGCACGGCACGGATCTTCTCCGCCGGCCGGCCCTTGGCCACCATGTAGCGGACCGATTCCGGCAACAGGAACACCAGCAGCACCAGCAGCACCAGCGGCACGGTGCCGCCCAGCTCCAGCACGCTGCGCCAGCCGAAGTGAGGAATCATCCAGGCGGCGAGAAAGCCGCCGAAGGCGGCGCCCAGCGGGAAGCCGCAGAACATCAGGTTGGTGAGCGTGGCGCGCCGGCCGTCCGGGCAATATTCGCTCATCAGCGTGACCGCGTTCGGCATCGCGGCACCGAGGCCGACACCGGTCAGGAAGCGCAGCGCCGCCAGTTCATCGAGGCTGGTGGCGAAGGCCGACCAGAGGCAGGCCACGCCGAACACCGCGACCGACACGATCAGGAGCAGGCGTCGACCGAGGCGGTCGGACAACGGACCGGCCGCCAGCGCGCCGAAGGCCAGACCGAACAAGGCCGCGCTCAGCACGGGCCCGAGCGCCGGTTTCCCGACCTGGAATTCGCTGAGCAGCGACGGCGCGATGAAGCCGATCGCCGCGGTGTCGAAGCCATCGAGCAGGACGATGACGAAGCACATCGCGAAGATCAGCCACTGGAAGCCCGAAAAGCGCTGTTGATTGAGAAAACTCTGCACATCGAGTGCGGGGGTCGGTGTCATGGTGTCTCCTTGGGTGCGTGCGCTCGGGCCCGGACCCGGGCATGCAAGACCGCCACCTCCTCAGCATAGGCGCCTTTGTCTATCGCAGGAAGCTTTCGACCCGTGGCACGAAGCAAGCCGCGCCGGTCGGAATGATGTCGTCTGCGCGGCCCCGTCACCCCGTCAGTCGCCGTCTGCCAGGCGGCCGGCCGATAGGCAATGGCCTGGCGGACGCGGCCGGGGCGTCGATGGCGGAAAAGAGGGGTTCATGCGGCCAATGCGCGCAGGGCCTCGAGCGTCGCAGCCGGCACCTGGATGCCCTCGCGCGCCGCCGTGTCGGCAAGCTCGAAGCGGCGGTAGCCCGGCACGCGCACGCCCTCGTCGGCCAGCATGGCGCCCAGCAGCGCGTCGACGCGGTCGAAGTAAGTCGCATGCCCGGCCAGCGATCCGGGATCGATGGCCAGGAAGACCTGGCCCAGCTTCGGTTGATTGCCCTGCGCCACGAAGAAGGAGTCGGCCTCGGCGCCGAACTGCGCGCCCGTCAGCGCGGTGACCAGCAATTCCACGATCAGCGCCAGCATGGCGCCCTTGACGCCGCCCATCGGCAACATCGAGCCTTCCAGGCCCTTCCGGGGATCGGTGGTGGGATGGCCGTCGGCGTCCAGCGCCCAGCCCAGCGGAATCGGCTCGCCCTTCTTGGCAGCGACCATGAGCTTGCCGCGCGCCACTTCCGACAGCGAGAGGTCGATGGTGACCGGGCGCTCGCCGCGCCGCGGAAACACGGCCGCGATGGGATTGGTGCCGAAGATCGCGCGCCGGCCGCCGGCCGCCGGCATCGCTGCCGGCGAGTTGCCGAAGGCCAGCCCGACCAGGCCGGCGTCGGCCACGGCCTCGAGGTGATGGGCCGCAGCGCCGAAATGGTGGCTGTTGGTCACCGCACCGATGGCAATCCCGCATTCCTTCGCACGGCCGATCGCTTCCTTGACGGCCAGTTCGCAGGCCGGGAACGCGAAGCCATTGCCGGCATCGACCAGCACTGCGCCGGAGGACTGTGCGATGACGACAGGCTCGGCATGGCCGAGCACGCGACCGTGGCGCAGATGGCCTGCGTACATGGGAACGCGCGACAGTCCGTGCGAGGACAGGCCCTGGGCTTCGGCGCGGACCAGCGCCCGCGCCGTGCTTGCGGCTTGGGAGGCCGAGGCGCCGGCCTTGATCAGGGCACGGCAGGCCAGGTCTTCGAGTTCGGCAATGGAATCGGACATGTCGTCAGTCTTTCAGCGCTCGCGCCACTTCGGCGGCGATCAGCGTCGACACGCGCGCGTTCGACTCGGCGGTCACGCCGGCCACGTGCGGTGTCAGGATCACGTTGGGGCAGCCTTTCCAGACGCTGCCGGGACCGAGCGGCTCGGCTTCGAACACATCGAAGGCCGCGCCGCCCAGCAGCCCGTCGCGCAG
>DASXKG010000626.1:0-5838 GCA_036496965.1 Variovorax sp. | reverse complement strand
CGGCCTGCTAGGCGCCCGCTGAACTTAAGGGAGCCAATTGCTCATATACTCATATGGCAATGGGCAACACTGGTCGGTCTCGCTCGCCGCCTTCTCAAGTCTGGCTTGAGTGGTTTCGGCGTGGCGGCGCTGTCGACCGATCTACCTACCGGGCTCTTGGCGAGCTTTATCCCCGCGTCGGCTTCACTTCATGCAAACGCTGGCCTTGCCGGAGGGGCCACCTACACCGTCTTCCAGATGGCCGAGGTCGCGGTGCCAAGAGAACTGTTCGAGCATATAATGCGGCTGATCAACGGACTGCGACGACGATCGGCTCACTCGTAGGACCGAGTGGGCCGGATGCATCATCACCACCGGAGGAGTAGCCCGGCAGGATGCTAGCGTTGAACCCGGTAGAATGATAGCGCTCGCACCGTTCCGACGGCTCATCCGGGGAATGGCGGCAATAGGATTTTCAACTCGAACAAGGATCGGCGACAGTGCGCGTTTTGGTGGCAGGTGGCGCCGGATACATCGGCTCGCATACGTGCAAAGCCCTGGCCCAGGCCGGGCACACGCCGATCGTCTACGATAATCTGCGGTCGGGGCATGCCTGGGCGGTCAAATGGGGGCCGCTGGAACGCATGTGTGACTACGGGTCTCTGATGTTTTCGCGACGCGATGTGAATATTTGCAACAAAAAGGGGAGTCCGGCGCTCGGTTTCGGTTGGCGCACGGGCAGGGCGGGCCCCCTCAGGCGCGCGGCGCAGTGACCCCGCTCCGCCGATCCCTGCTGTTCTCCTTCATGGAGCGCTATGCTGGCATCGTGATCGGCATGGGCATGACGATGGTCGGCGCGCGCATGCTCACCCCGGCCGATTTCGGCGTGTTCGCAATCGGCATGTCGGTGGTCATGCTGATCGACGTGCTGCGGGATTTCGGCGCCGGCACCTATCTCGTGCAGCTCGAGGCGCTGGAGCGCAGCGCGGTGCGCTCGGCCTTCACTGTCTCCTGCATCATCTCCGGCAGCTGCGCCGCGGCGCTCGCCTTAGCGGCCGTCCCACTCGGCCGTTTCTATGATGAGCCGGGCGTCGGCCATGTCGTCCTCGTGCTGTCCGCCGCACTGCTGCTCAACCCCTTCTCGACGCCTGCCACCGCCATACTGCGTCGGCAGATGGCCTTCGACCGGTTGGCGATGATCAATGTCGCGAGCGGCCTTGGCCAGCTCGGCAGCCTCGTGCTGCTGGCCAGCCTCGGCCAGGGCTATATGGCGATGGCCTGGGCCGGGCTGGTGGCGGTGCTGATGCGCACCCTCGTGGCAAACATCGCGCAGCCGATGCCCTGGGCCTTCCGCCCGAGCCTCGCGGGCTGGCGGGACATCCTCTCCTTCGGCGCCTGGTCCACCGCCACCGGCATCGTCAACGTCATCCACGACACCCTGCCACAGCTCATCATCGGGCGCGTGCTCGGCATCGTGCCGGTGGGCCTGCTCGGCCGCGCCCAAGTGGTCTGCCAGCTGCCGGACAAGCTGATCTCGAGTGCGCTGCATCCGGTCGTCCTGCCGGCGCTTGCCCTGCATGCCCGGCGCGGTGGCTCGTTGAAGGAACCCTATCTCCTCGGACTGTCCTACATGGCGGCGGTGCATGTCCCGGCCATGGTGTGCCTGGCGTTGCTCGCCGAACCCGTCGTCGGCATCCTGCTCGGGCCGCAATGGAGCGAGGTGCCGACCCTGGTGCGGCTGATGGCGATGGGCTTGGTCTGGCTGTTCCCCGCCTTCCTCACCTATCCAATGCTGGTCACCCTCGGCCGTATCCGGGACACGCTGGTCTCCAGCCTGATCAGCATCACACCCAGCATCCTGCTGATCGCCGCCGCGGCACCGCATGGCATCACGGCGGTGGCGGCGGTCAGCCTCGTCACCGGGCCGCTGCAGGCCTTCGTTGCGGTCTCCTTCGTGCGTCGGCATGTCGGCCTCGCCTGGGCCGAGATCCTGCGCGCCGCCGCGCCGGGCGCAGTGGCCACGGTCGGCGCCGCTGCCGGCATCGTCGCGGTGATGTCGCTGCTCGGCTTCCGCACCGCGCTCTCCTACGGCGAGATGCTGGTTGCCATCCTTGCCGCCGGGCTCGGTTGGCTGGCCGGGCTGTGGCTCGGTGGCCACCCGCTGATCGGCGAGTTGCTTAGCTTGTGGAGGCGGGTGCGGCGATGGGCGTGACCGCGACAGCACCGCTGTTCGCCGTGTTGCGGGGCATCCTCGGCGTGCTCGCTCTGCCGCCGGTCGTGCTGCTGCTGGCCTCCCTGGCGGGCGCCGCGCTGGCCTGGCGAGGCCGGCGCGTTGGCGGCGCGATGGCGGTGCTCGGCATCATCACGGTCCTGCTACTGGCGACGCCGATGGCCTCCGGCCTGCTGCTCGCTTTGCTCGAAGGGGCCATGCCGACGGCGCTGGCGGGTGCGCCGGGGGCCATAATCATCCTCGGCGCGGAGGCCAGCAACGGCCCGGAGGGGCCGGATGTCGGCCCGCTGACGCTGGAAAGGCTGCGCCGCGGCGCCGCCCTGCAGCGGAAGACGGGCCTCCCGGTGCTCGTCACCGGCGGGCCGCCCGGGCCAGATGCCCCGCCGCTGGCCGCCGCCATGCGCGCCGCCCTCCTGCAGGATTTCGCCGTTCCGGTGCGGTGGGAGGAACCCGCCGCGCGCAACACTGGGGACAATCTCCGCCTCGCAGCCGCCATGTTGGACCAGGCGGGTATCGGCGCGGTCTATCTTGTCACCCATGCCTGGCACATGCCGCGGGCGCAGCTCGAGGCAGCGCGGGCCGGCCTGTCGGTAGTGCCGGCGGCGGTGCCGCGGCCACGCCGACCAGACGGCCGGCTGACCGACTGGGTGCCCCGCGCCGACTACCTCGCCATAAGCTGGCTGGCATTGCGCGAATGGGGTGGCCTCATGGCGCTGGAGGTCGGGCTGTGATGCCATCGATACGCGGAGCGCGCGCATGAGACGCGTCTGCCTCGTCGGGGCCGGGGGCATCGCCCGCATCCATGCCGAGGTGCTCGGCCGGATGCCGGAGGTCTCCGTGGTGGCGGTGGCCGACCCTCGCTTCGGCGCCGCCGAAGCGCTGGCGCGCCTGCTGCCCGGCGCTCGGCCTTTCGCCTCGCCCGAGAAGGCCCTGGACGCAGGCGGCTTCGACGTCGCCCATGTGCTAACGCCGCCCGACACCCATGCCGCCATCGCCATGCCGCTGCTCGAAGCGGGCTGCGACGTGCTGCTGGAAAAGCCGATGGCGGCCTCGCGCGAGCATTGCGAGCGCCTGGCCAATGCTGCCGCTGCCTCCGGTGCGGCCCTCGGCATCAACCAGAACTTCCTGTTCCACCCCGCCTTCCTTGCGCTGCGCCGCGCGGTGGCCAATGGCCGGCGGGGCCCGCTGCGCTTCGTGGACTGCGTCTACAGCGTGCCGCTGCGCCAGCTCGCCGCGGGGCAGCTTGGCCATTGGATGTTCGCCGCACCGGCCAACATCCTGCTGGAGCAGGCGGTACATCCGCTGTCGCAGATTGCCGCCCTCCTTGGCGGCATCGAGGCGGTGGCGGCGGTGCCGGATACGCCGCGGGTGCTGTGGGAAGGGCGGCGCTTCCAGGCCGGCTGGACGATTGGCCTGCGGGGCCCACGCCTGTCCGCCACCCTGCGCTTCGCGGTGGGTGAGAATTTCCCGCTCTTTCAGCTTACCGCGGTTTGCGACGACGGTGCCATCGTCGCCGACATTCTCGGCAAGCGCGTGCACATGCTGGGGCGGACGCGCTTCGCCGACCCGATCGACGGCACAGTCGCGCCCGCCCTCTCGGCGGCCGAGATGGTGGCAGGTGGCATCGCCAACGCTGGCCGCTATGGCGCCTCGCTGCTCGGCCTCGCCAAACGAAACGACCCCTTCTTTCGCAGTATGCAGGGCAGCATCGCGGCCTTCCACGCCGCACCGGCGCACTTCGAGGCGGATGCCGCCTTCGGCGGGCGGCTGGTCGGGCTGTGCGAGGAGATCGCTGCCCGCCTGCCCCCCGAGGAGAACCGGCCCGCCCCCCCGCAGGCGCCAGCGACGCTTAGCGGCCATCCGGATGTCGCGGTGCTGGGCGGCACCGGCTTCATCGGCCGAGCCACGGTAGCGCGGCTGCTGCAGGAAGGGCTCAGCGTCTCCGTCATGGCGCGCGGTACGGAGGGGCTGCCACCGCTCTTCTCCGGCTCGCGCATCCGGTTGTTGCGCGGCGACATCGTCGATGCCAGCGCGGTTGCGCAGGCGATCGCGGGGGCGGGTGCGGTGGTCAACCTCGCCCATGGCGGCGGTGGCGCCGACTACGCCGCGATCCGCGCCGCGATGTTCGGCGGAGCGGAGGTCGTCGCGCGCGCCTGCCTCGCTACCGGCACGGCACGGCTGCTGCATGTGGGCTCCATCGCCTCGCTCTATCTCGGCCCCGCCGCCGGACCCGTCACCGGCGCCACCGAGCCCGACCCCGAGGCCGTCCGACGCGGCGACTACGCCCGCGCCAAGGCGGAATGTGACCGGATGCTGCTAGGCCTGCATGCGCAGGAAGGGCTGCCCCTGGTGATCCTGCGGCCCGGCCTCGTGGTCGGGCCAGGCACCTCGCCCTTCCATAGCGGCATCGGCTTCTTCAACGCAGAGCAGCATCTCATCGGCTGGAATCGCGGCCGCAATCCGTTACCATTCGTCCTGGCCGAGGATGTGGCTGCGGCCATCCTCGGCGCGTTGCGAGCGGAGCAGGCGGTCGGGCGCTGCTACAACTTGGTTGGTGATGTGCGCCCGACGGCGCGAGAATATCTCGCCTGGCTGGCCGAGGCGACCGGCCGCCCGCTGCGCTTCCACCCCAAATTTCCCACCACGCTGCTGGCCGAGGAAGGCTCGAAATGGCTGCTGAAGCGGGTCGGCGGGCGGCGTTCGCCGCCGCCCTCGCGGCGCGACCTGCTCTCGCGCGGGCTGCGCGCGCCCTTCGACTGCAGCGACGCCAAGCGCGACCTTGGCTGGGTGCCGGTGGCCGATCCGGCCCGATTCCGCAAGGCCGCGTTCGCGACGGGGTCGTGATGCGCGCCGCCGCGCCCCTGCTGCTGCATGTCTTCGCGGCCTTCGCCACCGGCGGGCCGCAGGTGCGCTTCGCCACCCTCGCCAATCGGCTCGGCGAGCGGTTCCGCCACGCAGTGGTGGCGATGGACGGGCGCCAGGAGGCACGCGCGCTGCTCGACCCCGGGCTCGACATCCGCTTCCCGCAGGTCGGCGTAGTCAAGGGCGACACGCGCGGCAATCTGCGCCGCTTCCGCGCCGTGCTGCGCGAGATCGCGCCTGACCTCCTGGTCACCAGCAACTGGGGCAGCATTGAATGGGCGCTGGCGCGGATCGGCACGGGCGTGCCGCATCTGCACATGGAGGACGGCTTCGGCCCGGAGGAATGCGCGCGCCAGCTGCCGCGCCGCGTGCTGGCGCGCCAGCTGCTGCTGCGCCGCGCCACGGTAGTGGTGCCGTCCAGTCTGCTGTGGCGCATCGCCACCGAGACTTGGCGGTTGCCGCAATCGCGCGTGCGGCTGCTGCCGAACGGCGTCGATCTCGCCCGCTTCGCCGCTGTCGGATCGCGCGGGGGCGCGCAGCCCGTGGTCATCGGCACCGTCGCCGCGCTGCGCCCGGAAAAGAACATCGCGCGGCTGATCCGCGCCCTGGCCCGCCTGCCCGCTGCCGTGCCATCGCGGCTGGTGATTGTCGGCGATGGCCCCGAGCGAGCGGCGCTGGAAGCTCTGGCCGCGGTGGAGGGCGTCGGCGGGCAGGTGGAGTTTGCCGGTCACCGCGCGGATCCGGCGCCGCTCTATGCCGGCTTCGAC
>DASXKG010000625.1:0-5037 GCA_036496965.1 Variovorax sp. | reverse complement strand
GCCGTGGCGGCGCGGCTGGCCGGGCGCGACGTGGCCGTTGACCGGCTCGCCATCCGCGAGCTTGCCGCCCCCGCGCTGCTGCTGGGCGAGGCCTCGCATCCCTCGGTGCAGCGGGCGACCGAACAGGTCCGGCGCGCCGAGGTGATCGTGATTGCCACGCCGGTGTACAAGGCCGCGTACAGCGGCGTGCTCAAGGTCTTTCTCGACCTGCTGCCGCAGTCGGCTCTGAAGGGCAAGACCGTGCTGCCGCTGGCCACCGGGGGCAGTCCACATCACATGCTGGCGCTGGACTACGCGCTGAGGCCGGTGCTGCAGTCGCTCGCGGCGCGGCACATCCTGCCGGGCATCTATGCGACCGACGGCCAGGTCGTGCTGCATCCCGAAGGCGCCTACCAACTGCAGGCCGAGCTGGCGCAGCGCCTGGACGATGCGGTCGCCCTGGTGCTGGCCGAACGCCGGAACGCGGCCGTGCCGCCTTGGGGCTTCGAGCCCGTGGCCTTCTCGCAGGTCCGATGTAGCGTCTGACGGCGTCCCCGCGCCGTCGTTGCGTCCGAACGGACGCCCACCCACCAATCCCGTCCCGATGGCTGCCGCCTGCGCGCGGCCGGGGACGCCCTTTGCCCAAGAAGACATCCACCATGACACAGCAGATTTCATCCACCCGCCGGCATCTGATCCGGGGCGCGGCCGCGGCCCTGGCCTGGCCCTCTCTGGGCGCATTGGCACTGCCACCCGAACGCCAGCTGCGCATCGGCAACCAGAAGGGCAACCTGAGCCTGCTCAAGGGCCGTGGGACTCTGGAGAAGCGGCTCGCGCCCCTGGGCGTTTCGGTCCATTGGACCGAGTTCACGGCCGGACCGGTGCAGCTGGAGGCACTGAACGTCGGCTCGATCGACTTCGGCGATGTCGGCGAAGCGCCGCCCATCTTCGCGCAGGCCGCCGGTGCGCCGCTGGCCTATGTCGCGGCCACGGTGCCTCGTCCCGAGGCCGAAGGCGTGCTGGTGCCCAAGGATTCGGCGATCCGCTCGGTGGCCGATCTCAGGGGCCGTAAGGTGGCGCTCAACAAGGGCAGCAACGTGCACTACTTCCTGGTCCGGCTGCTGGAACAGAACGGGCTGGCTTACCGCGACGTGAATCCCGTCTTCCTGGCGCCGGCCGATGCGCGCGCCGCCTTCGAGAAGGGGTCGATCGATGCCTGGGTGATCTGGGATCCCTTTTTCGCCGCGGCGCAGAAGTCGCAGGGTGCCAGGCTGCTGGCCGATGCCACCGGCGTGGTCGGCAACCGGGGCTACTACTTCTCGTCGCTCGACTACGCGCAGAAGAACCGCGACGTGACCCAGGTGCTGATCGAGGAGCTCGGCAAGGTCGACCAGTGGGCGCTGGCCCACCAGGACGCCTTCGCCGCAGAGCTGGCGGCGCTCTGGGGGCTGCCGCAACCGGTGGTCGACCTGTCGGTCTCGCGCACCCGGCTGGGCACGGTGCCGATCAGCAAGGCCATCCTGGTCGAGCAGCAGCAGATCGCCGACACCTTCCTGGCGCTCGGCCTGATCCCGAAAAAGATCAACCTGTTGGACGCCGCGGCGGCCGGCATCGCCTGAGGACTCACCATGCAGATTTTCTGGTTCCTTCCCACGCACGGCGACAGCCGCTACCTCGGCACCACCGAAGGCGCGCGCACGGTCGACCTGCCCTACCTGCAACAGATCGCCGGCGCGGCCGATCGGCTCGGCTACGAAGGCGTGCTGATTCCCACCGGCCGCTCCTGCGAAGACCCCTGGGTGGTGGCGTCGAGCCTGATCGGCGCGACCTCGCGGCTGAAGTTCCTGGTCGCGGTGCGGCCCGGCCTGCACCAGCCCAGCCTGGCCGCGCGCATGGCCGCGACCTTCGATCGACTGTCGCGCGGTCGCCTGCTGGTGAACCTGGTGACCGGTGGCGACCAGGCCGAACTCGAGGGCGATGGCGTCTCGCTCGACCATGCGGCGCGCTACGCGCAGTCGGCTGAATTCATCCGCATCTGGCGCGAGATCGTCGCTCGCAGCCATGAAGGACAGAGCTTCGACTACGTGGGCGAGCACCTCGGCGTCAAGGGCGCCAAGCTGCTCTTTCCGCCGTTGCAGAAGCCCTACCCGCCAGTCTGGTTCGGCGGCTCTTCGGATGCCGGGCACGAACTGGCGGCCGGGCAGGCGGATGCCTACCTCACCTGGGGCGAGCCGCCGACTGAAGTCGCGAAGAAGATCGCCGACGTGCGCCGGCGCGCTTCGCGCAACGACCGCGTCCTGAGCTTCGGCATCCGGCTCCATGTGATCGTGCGCGAGACCGAGGACGAAGCCTGGTGCGCGGCCGAGTCCTTGATCAGCCGTGTCGACGACGAGACGGTGATTCGCGCCCAGGCCGCCTTCGCGCGCATGGACTCGGAAGGCCAGCGCCGCATGGCCGCGCTGCACGCGGGCGGCGCGCGGCGCACGCGGGCCGAGTTGGAGATCAGCCCGAACCTCTGGGCCGGCGTCGGCCTGGTGCGCGGCGGCGCGGGCACGGCGCTGGTCGGCAATCCGAAGACAGTGGCAGCGCGTATCGAGGAATACGCCTCGCTGGGCATCGAGCACTTCATCTTCTCGGGCTATCCGCACCTGGAGGAGTCCTATCGTTTCGCCGAGCTGGTCTTTCCGCTGCTGCCCCGCGCGCAGCGCCCGGACTGGCCCGGCGCGGTGCTGAACGGTCCCTTCGGCGAAGTCGTCGCGAACCTCGACGCCCCCTCTCGCCTGGCGTCGCAAAGCTGAGAGCCCGGTATGAATCCTCACGCACAGGCACAGGCGTTCCCGGCCTCGCCGCCTTCGCTGAACGCGGCCAGGGTCTTCGGTCTTGGCGTGATCCGCCGGCTGGTGCCATGGCTGGTGCCCGTCGGGTTGATCGTGGCCTGGCACATCGCTTCGTCGCTCGGCTGGCTCTCCACGCGCGTGCTGCCGGCGCCGGTCGACGTGCTGAAGGCCGCCTGGCGGCTGGCGGCGTCGGGCGAACTCTGGACGCACGTGCGGATCAGCGCCGCGCGGGCGTTGGGCGGCTTGGCGATCGGCGGCGGGCTCGGCCTGGCGTTCGGCCTATTGAGCGGCTCGGTGAAGTTCTTCGAGACCCTGCTCGACTCGACCATCCAGATGGTGCGCAACATTCCGGCGCTGGCGCTCATCCCGCTGGTCATTCTATGGTTCGGCATCGACGAATCGGCCAAGCTGTTCCTGATCGCGGTGTCGGTGTTCTTTCCGATCTACCTCAACACCTTCCACGGCATCCGCAACGTGGATCCGCAGTTGATCGAGATGGGCCGCACCTACGGCCTCACGCGCTGGCAGCTGTACCGGGAGGTGATCCTGCCCGGCGCGCTGTCATCGATCCTGGTCGGCTTGCGCTTTTCGCTCGGGCTGATGTGGGTGATCCTGATCGTGGCCGAGACGATCTCGGCGCAGTCCGGCATCGGCTATCTGACGATGAATGCACGCGAGTTCCTGCAGACCGACATCGTGCTGGTCGGGATCCTGCTCTACGCACTGCTTGGCAAGCTGGCCGACCTGTTCGCGCGCGGGCTGGAACGCTGGTGGCTGCGCTGGCATCCAGCCTACGGAGCGGCGAGATGAGCGGCGTACGGCTTGCGTGGCACGGCCTGTCGAAGCGCTACGGCCAGCGCGAGGTGCTGCGCCAAACGCAGCTGGCCGTCGAACCCGGTCAGTTCGTGGCGATCGTGGGTCGCAGCGGCTGCGGCAAGAGCACCTTGCTGCGCCTGGTCGCCGGCCTCGAGGCGGCTTCCGCGGGAACGCTCAGCGTCGATGGCCGGCCGGTCGGTGGCTTGCATGGCGACACCCGGATCATGTTCCAGGAGGCGCGCCTCTTGCCGTGGCGGCGCGTGCTCGACAACGTGCTGCTGGGGCTCGGGTCCGGGCAGCGCTCGCACGGCGAGGAGGTGCTGGGGCAGGTCGGCCTGGCCGAGCGCGGCGGCGACTGGCCGGCGCGGCTGTCGGGCGGCCAGCGCCAGCGCGTCGCGCTCGCCCGCGCGCTGGTGCACCAGCCCCGCCTGCTGCTGCTCGACGAGCCGCTGGGTGCGCTGGACGCACTCACCCGCATCGAGATGCACCGGCTGATCGAGGGTCTCTGGCTGCGCCACCGCTTCACGGCGCTGCTGGTCACGCACGATGTGCAGGAGGCGGTGGCGCTGGCCGACCGCGTGATCCTGATCGAGGACGGCCGGATCGCCCTGGACGAGCGGATTGCGCTCGCGCGGCCCCGCTCGCAAGGCGATCCGGCCTTTGCCGCGCTCGAGAAGCGAATCCTGGACCGCGTGCTGGCCGAGCCGGGCGAGCCGGAGGCAGAGCCGGCCGGCGATTCCAGATGGTTCGACGGGCCTGCGCATCGGCTGCGCTGGGCCGTCTGAGCCACAACACTTTCTTCAACCCCAAGGAGTCTTCCATGTCCATCCAGGCCATCAACGTACGCAACCAGTTCAAGGGCAAGGTGCGCGAAATCATCCGCGGCGATGTCGTCTCCGAGGTCGACGTCGAAACTGCGTGGGGCATCGTCACCTCGGTGATCACCACCCGCTCGGTCGACGAACTGCAACTCAAGCCCGGCTCCGACGTGGTCGCCCTGGTCAAGTCGACGGAGGTCTCGATCGCCAAGCTGTGAGCCGGCTCGGGCTGCTCGGCGTCAACGGGGCATCGCGGCCGGCCTTGTATGGTGGCGTAATATGGGTTGTCGGGTTGTCGATCGCCTACTGGAAGTTCGTCAAGGGCAAGGAGATTCCCTTGACGACCTTGGCGCAAGTCGGCGGGTCCAAGCTGGGGAAACGGCGCGGCCAAGAAACCCGCCCGCCGTGAGGTCTTGGGCGATGAGGCATCGTCGCAACCTCACGACTGGAGAAGTTCGCATGTCTTTGTTCGACGTCGGCGCCATCGTCAGCGCCCTGCACGATGCGCGCGACGAGTGGCGCGATTCACAGCGGCGATCGCGCGAGCCGGGCAGCCGCGAGTTTCCGTCGCGCGAGGCGCTCGCGAC
>DASXKG010000624.1:0-6096 GCA_036496965.1 Variovorax sp. | reverse complement strand
GTACTTCCACCGCCATTTCGCGGTGAAGGGAACCGAAGTGGCCGAGGCCTGCGTCAGGACCATGGAGGGCCTGCAGCGGGTCGACGCGCTGACGGCCGCGTGAATGGGCGTGGCCGCCGAGGCCGCCTTCAGGCCGAAGCGGCGGAGGCCGGTGTCAGGGCTTCGCGGCGAACACGGCGCACGTTGAAGGCGCTGACGATCAGCACGCCCTGCACCACCGCCAGGCCGACGATCACGCTGGTGTACTGGCCGTGGTCCATCAGGCGGCCGAAGATCAGCGGCGCCACCGCCTGTCCGATGTCCAGGCCGGCGTAGACCACGCCGTAGACGCGGCCGGTCGCATTGGCCGGCGTCGCGCGCTTGACCAGCAGGTCGCGCGACGGGCCGGCGATACCGGTGGCGAAGCCCATCGCGCCGAACATCACCGGCACCAGCGCCGGCGCGAAGTCGCCCAGGGCCAGCACCAGCGCGATCACTGCGGCGATGCCGAAGCCAGCCCCGACGATGCGTTCGCAGCGGGCCGGATCGGCCACCAGGAAGCCGCCGACCACCATGCCGCCGGCGCTCGCGACCATGTAGATCGTCAGGCACATCGCGATCAGCGCGGCCGGCACCTCGTGCAGCCGTCCGGCGGACGCCGGCGCGAAAGTCTGCACCACGCTCAAGGCCATGGCATAGAAGAAGAAGAAACCGAAGCACATCCAGACGGCCGGGATTTTCAGGAAGCCGAACTCGCCGCCGGGGACGCCGCCCGAGCCGGTAGCCTTGTGCACGTCCTTCACCTCGAGCGCCAGCACGGCGCGGTTGAACCACAGGACGAGCAGCACCAGCACCGCCAGGCCACCGGCCGAAGCCATCGCCACGCGCCAGGAGAAGGCCATGGCCAGCGGCACCACGAAGGCTGGCGCCAGTGCCCAGCCAAGGCTGCCGGTGATGCCATGCACGCTGTAGGCATGGCCCAGGCGCGTCGACGCGACCTTGCGGTTGAACAGCGTGTGGTCGACCGGATGGAACACGCCGTTCCCCATGCCCGCCACCACGGCGCAGGCGATCAGCATCCAGTAGCTCTGCGCCAGCGCATAGCCGAAGGCGGCCAGGCTGATCAGGCCGAGCCCGACGAACAGCACGGGCCGTGGCCCGAGCCTGTCGACCACGAAGCCGGAAGCCGCCTGCACCATGCAGGAGACGACGAAGAACACGGTCAGCACCGCGCCGAGTTCGGTGTAGCTGACATTGAAGGCGTCCTTGATCCAGGGGAACAGCGGCGCCAGCAGCAGTTGGCTGAAATGGCTGATCGCATGCGCCAGGCCGACCAGGCCGATCAGCTTGGCGTCGGAGCGCATGGAGGGCGCGGCATGGCTGGCGATGGAGGACATGGATTGCAACAAAAGAAACTCGGGGTAGGGACCGATCCTAAGCTGGCATGACGCGGCAGAATAGCGATACAGAGACAACATTTGTCGAATTAATGCCGCCCACCGAAGCTTCGTCGGCACCCCTCGAAGGGCCGCCCGACCGCGCCAAGGCGCTGAGCGCCGCGCCCGCGGCCAGCGTCGGCCCGCTCACGCCGCACCTCTATGCACCCGACGCGCTGCGCCCGCTGCGCGCCAAGGAACATTTCCTCGAGGCCGACACGCTGGTCGAGCTGCATGCCCATCCCTGGCCGCAGCTGACCTTTTCCACCCGCGGCGTGATCCGCCTGAGCACCCTGGAGGGCAGCTATATCGTGCCGCCCTCGCGCGCGCTCTGGGTGCCGCCGGACATGCCGCACAGCATCACGCTGATCGAGGACGCGGAACTGCGCACGGTGTACCTGCACAGCTGGCTCGGCCCGCACTGGGAGAAATGCGAAGTGCTCGAGATCAGCCCGCTGCTGCGCGCGCTGATGCTGGCGCTGGACACCACGCCCGACGGCCTGCCGCCGGCCGATCCGCATGCGGCCCAGCGCGAGCGCTGGATCGCGCCGCTGCTGGTCGACGAACTGGAGCGCGCCACCCAGATCCGCATCGACGTTCCCCTGCCGGGGGACAAGCGCCTGCGCCAGCTCTGCGAAGCGATGCTGCGCAACCCGGCCAATCGCGCCACGCTGGCCGAGCGCGCGCAACTGATCGGCGCCAGCGAGCGCACCGTGGCGCGGCTGTTCCGCGACCAGCTCGGCATGAGCTGGCAGCAGTGGCGCCAGCAGGCGGTGCTGGCGCATGCCCTGCCCCTGCTCGCGCGCGGCATGGCGGTCAGCCAGGTGGCGTCTGCCAGCGGCTATGCGACCGACAGCGCTTTCTGCGCGATGTTCAAGGCCGCGACCGGCCAATCGCCGACCGCGTTCCAGCACAAGAAGCGCCACTGATCAATCCCGCACCGGTCCTCGCAGACTCTTGATTTCGGCGCGCTGGCTCTTGCCCGCGAGCCGGCGCTGCTTCGCGCCATAGCCCGGCTTGGTGGCCCGGCGCGGGCGCGGCGGCGTGGCGACGCCATCGACCAGTTCCTGCAGCCGCGCCAGCGCATCGTCGCGGTTCATGTCCTGGCTGCGATGGCGCTGCGCCTTCAGCACCAGCACGCCTTCCTGGGTGATGCGGCTGTCGCGCAGCGCCAGCAGCCTCTCCTTGACGTCGGCCGGCAGCGAGCTGGCGGGAATGTCGTAGCGCAGGTGCATCGCGCTGGACACTTTGTTGACGTTCTGGCCGCCCGCCCCCTGGGCGCGGATCGCGCTGAACTCGACTTCGAGCGGATCGACCAGGACCGGGGGACGCGACATCAAGGCAAGTTCAGTCGGCGCGGGACGCCGGGCGCGGCTTGACGTCGGTGACCTGGCCGGGATCGCGCAGGCGGACAGGGCTGTCCGCCGCTTCGCCGCGGGCGCGGGCGCCGGCGACATCCGCAGCCGTTGGCTGCGCCGGCCGCCCCGCCGCGCGGAAGCGGTCGAAGCCGCCGCGCGGGTCGAAGCGCATCACCCACGGCCGGACGGGCTGCCCCGTGAGCCGGGCCCAGCCGTAGCGCAGGCCCCAGATCCCCGCCAGCAACAGCAGCGCGAACGCCAGGGACACGGCGAACACGAGACCGAAGACGAACAGGATCAGGCGCAGAAAGAAATTCAGCATCAGATTTAGTTTATGTCAGCGGTACTTGGTTCCCCGGCACTGCGGAACTGGAACTGCCCCGGCGCGCGGATCGGATCGGTGCTGACCAGGATCCGGTCCTTCGGCCCGAAGCTGCCGTCGAGCAGCAGCTTGGACAGCGGATTCTCGATGCGCTGCTGGATCGCCCGCTTGAGCGGCCGGGCACCGAACACCGGGTCGAAGCCGACCTTGGCGATCTCGGCCAAGGCCGCCGGCGAGACTTCCAGCGCGAGGTCCATCTTCGCCAGCCGGTCCTTGAGCACCTTCAGCTGGATCGCGGCAATGGCCTCGATGTTCTTCGCGTCGAGCGCATGGAACACCACCGTCTCGTCGATGCGGTTCAGGAATTCCGGGCGGAAGTAGTTCTTCAGCTCATCCCAGACCGCGTCCCTGATCTCCTCGGTCGGACGGCCGACCATCGACTGGATGATCGGTGAGCCGATGTTGCTGGTCATGACGATCACCGTGTTCTTGAAGTTCACGGTGCGGCCCTGGCCATCGGTGAGGCGACCGTCGTCGAGCACCTGCAGCAGCACGTTGAAGACGTCCGGATGCGCCTTCTCGACCTCGTCGAGCAGGAGCACGCTGTAGGGCTTGCGGCGCACGGCCTCCGTCAGGTGGCCGCCTTCTTCGTAGCCCACATAGCCGGGCGGCGCGCCGATCAGGCGGGCCACCGAATGCTTCTCCATGAACTCGCTCATGTCGACCCGGATCAGGTGGTCTTCGCTGTCGAACAGGAAGCCGGCCAGCGCCTTGCACAGCTCGGTCTTGCCCACGCCCGTGGGGCCGAGGAACAGGAAGGAGCCGGTCGGGCGGTTCGGGTCCGCCAGGCCCGAGCGCGAGCGGCGGATCGCGTTGGCGACCGCACCGATGGCCTCGTCCTGGCCGACCACGCGCTCGTGCAGCTTGTCTTCCATCATCAAGAGCTTGTCGCGCTCGCCCTGCATCAGCTTGGACACCGGAATGCCGGTGGCGCGCGCCACCACCTCGGCGATCTCCTCGGCGCCGACCTGCGTGCGCAGCAGGGTGGGCGCGCTGGACTTGCCCTTGCTGGCTTCGGTGTCCTGTGCCTCCTTGAGCCGCTTCTCCAGCCCCGGCAGCTTGCCGTACTGCAGTTCGGCGACCTTGTTGAAGTCACCCTTGGCCGTGAACTCGGCGATCTGGAACTTGATCTTGTCGATGTCCTCGCGGATCTGCGCACTGCCCTGGGCCTGCGCCTTCTCGGCCTGCCAGACCTCGTCGAGGTCGGCGATCTCCTTCTGCAGCCGGGCGATGTCGTCCTCGATCAGGCCGAAGCGCTTCTGCGAAGCCTCGTCCTTCTCGCGCCGCACGGCCTCGCGCTCGATCTGCAGCTGGATCAGGCGGCGGTCGAGCCGGTCCATGACCTCGGGCTTGGAATCCATCTCGATCTTGATCTTGGCTGCCGCCTCGTCGATCAGGTCGATCGCCTTGTCGGGCAGGAAGCGATCGGTGATGTAGCGGTCGGAGAGTTCGGCCGCGGCGACGATCGCCGGGTCGGTGATGTCCACGCCGTGGTGGACCTCGTACTTTTCCTTCAGGCCGCGCAGGATCGCGACGGTGGCCTCGACGCTGGGCTCGCCCACGAGGATCTTCTGGAAGCGGCGCTCCAGCGCAGCGTCCTTCTCGATGTACTTGCGGTATTCGTCGAGGGTCGTCGCCCCCACGCAATGCAATTCGCCGCGCGCCAGTGCCGGCTTGAGCATGTTGCCCGCATCCATCGCGCCCTCGGCCTTGCCGGCGCCGACCATGGTGTGCAATTCGTCGATGAAGACGATGGTCTGGCCCTCGTCCTTGGCGAGTTCGTTCAGGACGCTCTTCAGCCGTTCCTCGAATTCGCCGCGGAACTTGGCGCCCGCCAAGAGGGCCGCCATGTCGAGCGACAGCACCCGCTTGCCCTTGAGCGAATCGGGCACCTCGCCGGCGACGATGCGCTGCGCGAGCCCTTCGACGATGGCGGTCTTGCCGACGCCGGGCTCGCCGATCAGCACCGGGTTGTTCTTGGTGCGGCGTTGCAGGACCTGGATGGCGCGGCGGATCTCCTCGTCGCGGCCGATGACCGGGTCGAGCTTGCCCAGGCGGGCACGTTCGGTCAGGTCCATGCAGTATTTCTTGAGCGCTTCGCGCTGGCCTTCGGCATCGGCGCTGTTCACGCCCTGGCCGCCGCGCACCGCTTCGATGGCCGCCTCGACCGATTTGCGCGTCACGCCGTTGCTGCGCGCGAGGTTGCCGATGTCGCCTTTGCTGTCGGCCACGGCAAGCAGGAACAGCTCCCCCGCAATGAACTGGTCATTGCGCTTGATGGCTTCTTTTTCGGTGGCTTGCAGCAGTTTGCCGAGTTCCGGGCCGACCTGCACCTGGTCATGGCCCTGGACCTGCGGCAGCTTCTTGATGGCGGCCTCGGCCGCCTGCAGCAGACCGGGCACGTTGGCGCCGGCGCGCTCGAGCAGCGCGCGGGGGCCGTCTTCCTGGCGCAACATGGCCAGGAGCAGGTGCACGGGTTCGATGTAGGCGTTGTCATTGCCTAGCGCGAGGGACTGTGCGTCACTCAGCGCTTCTTGAAATTTGGTGGTGAGTTTGTCTTGGCGCATGGCTTGATTCCTGCATTCAAAATAGGACCGTCCGGATGCGATATCAAGACCGCCCGGCTATTTTCATTTGCTCGATATTTGGAGTCTAGAGATGCAGAAATCAATCTGGAGAGGCGCAGCACAGGGGCTGCGCGCTGTTTTGGCCGTCAGCCTGCTGGCCGGCGCCGCTGCTGCGTCCGCCCAGCTAGGGGGCAACCAGATTCGGCTGCTGGTGGGTTTTCCGGCCGGCGGCGGCACCGACGTCATCGCCCGCATCCTGGCCGACAAGCTCGACAACGAGCTGGGCACGACGGTGGTGGTGGAAAACCACGGCGGCGCGGG
Organism: Variovorax sp.; assembly: GCA_036496965.1. GTDB lineage: Bacteria > Pseudomonadota > Gammaproteobacteria > Burkholderiales > Burkholderiaceae_C > Variovorax. Next base: position 53 of record DASXKG010000624.1, on the reverse strand, counting down.
CGGCCAGATCGCGGCGCAGGTGCTGAAGACTTCGGCGCCCGACGGCAAGACCT
>DASXKG010000623.1:0-20715 GCA_036496965.1 Variovorax sp. | reverse complement strand
GCCGGGCAGTTGATGGCCGGGCGCGGCGCGCTGGCCGGCGTGGCGGACGAAGGCGGCTGGTGGCCGGACTTCGCGCGCAACGAAGACGCGCTCGACATGCTGGTCGCCGCCATCGAGGCGGCCGGCTTCGAACCGGGCAAGGACGTCGGCATCGCGCTCGACATCGCGGCCTCGGAGTTCGGCCATGGCGGGCGCTACAAGCTGGCGCTCGACGGCATCGAACTCGACGCCGATGGGCTGTGCGAGAAGCTGATCGGCTGGGTCGACGCTTACCCGATCGTGTCGATCGAAGACCCCCTGGCAGAGGACGACGAGAAGGGGCTGATCGCCTTCACGCGCGCCGTTGCCGGCAAGGTCCAGGTGGTCGGCGACGACTACCTCGTGACCAACGCGGCGCTGGTCGAGGCGGCCGCCGCCAAGGGCGGCTGCAACACGGTGCTGATCAAGCCGAACCAGGCCGGCACGGTCACCGAGACGCGCGCCGCGCTCGATGCAGCGAAGCGGGCCGGCTACGCGACCATCGTCTCGGCGCGCTCGGGCGAGACCGAGGACGTTTCGATCGTCCACCTGGCCACCGGCTGGAACGCCGGCCAGCTCAAGGTCGGCTCTTTCGCGCGCTCCGAGCGAATGGCCAAGTGGAACGAAGGCATCCGCCTGGAGACCGCGGCCGAACGCCCGGGCGCCTTCGCCGGTGCGGCGGCACTGGCGCGGCGGCGCTGAGCAGCAGGCTCCGGCCGGCGCCACACGAAGTGCGGAGCGTGGGGGCCCTCAGGCCGGCGCCGGGCCGCCCCAAGGCGGCCTGCGGCCCCCTCGGGGGGCAGCGACCCACACGCAGTGGGGGAGCGTGGGGGCCCTATTTCGGTAATGTGATCACGAAGCTCGCGCCGCCGCCCGGTCGATCCTCGCAGCGCACGCTGCCGCCATGGCGTTCGGTGATCGATTTCACCAGCGCCAGCCCGAGCCCGACGCCGCCGTTGCGCTCGCTCGCCCCGGGCAGCCGGTAGAAAGGCTCGAAGATGCGCTCGCGCAGCACGGCCGGCACGCCGGGACCGCGGTCGTTCACGCGAATCTCGGCTGCGCCGGCGTCGCTGCCGAGTTCGACGCTGGTCTGGCCGGCGCCGTAGCGGCGCGCGTTCTCCAGCAGGTTGCGGATGGCGCGGCGCAGCAGGCGCGGCACGCCCAGCACGGTGAGCGCGTCGCTGTCGGTGCCCGGGCGCAATTCGAGCTCGGCGTCGGCGCGGGCGCATTCCTCGGCCGTCAGGCCGGTGAGGTCGACGGTCTCGACCTTGCCCATGTCGGCTTCCTTGGCATCGAGCCGGCTGGACAGCAGGATCTCGTCGATCAGCTGGTCGAGCTCGCCGATATTGCGCGAGATCTCCGCGCGGGCGGCGGGCCCCGGGTGATCGCCCATCAGCTCCAGGCCCATGCGGATGCGCGTCAGCGGCGAGCGCAACTCGTGCGACGCATTGGCCAGCAGCGACTTGTGGGAACGCACCAGCTCTTCGATCCGTGCGGCCGCTGCGTTGAAGCGGTTGGACAGATCGGCCACTTCGTCCTGCCCTTCCTCGGGCACCCGCACCGACAGGTCGCCTTCGCCCCAGCGCTGCACGCCGCGCTGCAGCGCCTCGAGCCGCTTGGTGAGCCGGCGCACGATCGGATAGACGCCCAGTGCCACGGCAAAGCCCACCAGCGCCACCATCCAGCCGAAGCCGAAGGGCGTGCGCCAGGGTGCCATCACGGTGGCGTTGGGCGGCCGCACGAGCGGCTTCATCTGGAGCGTCAGCGCCCGGCCGTCGGTGAGGCTGACGTCGAACTCGAGCCCCTGTCCGGGCACGCGCACCGCCGTGCCCGTGCCGATCGGCCGATCCTGGGCGTCCATCACGACGACCTCGCGCGGCACCGGCGCGAGCCGCTCGCGCTCGCTGTCCGCCGCTTCGCGCACCAGCCAGTTCGCGGTGAGCGTCAGGATGAACACGCCCCCCACCACCGCCAGCCAGATCCGGACATAGAGATGCCGGCGGTAGAGCTTGCCGAGCATCGGTCAGTCTTGCTGCTTGGCGAACACGTACCCTACGCCGCGGACGGTGAGGATGCGCTTCGGATTCTTCGGGTCGGCCTCGATGGCGGCGCGGATGCGGCCCATGTGCACGTCGATCGAACGGTCGAAGGCCTCGAGCTCGCGGCCGCGCACGGCCTCCATGATCTGGTCGCGCGAGAGCACGCGGCCGGCGCGCTCGGCCATGGCGGCCAGCAGGTCGAACTGGTAGGAGGTGAGGTCCGCCAGCTCGCCGCCGACCGTCACCGCGCGCGCATTGCGGTCGATGTCCAGCGTGCCGAAGCGCATCACCGAGGGTGCACTCGCGTCGTGGGTGGTTTCGCTGCGGCGGCGCAGCACGGCACGGATGCGCGCCAGCAGCTCGCGCGGCTCGAAGGGCTTGGGCAGGTAGTCGTCGGCGCCGATCTCCAGCCCGATGATGCGGTCCATGGGATCGCCCTTGGCGGTGAGCATCAGCACCGCCACCTTGGCCAGGCCGTTGGGCAGCGAGCGGATGCGCCGGCAGACCTCCAGGCCGTCGGTGTCTGGCAGCATCAGGTCGAGGATCACCAGATCGGGCGTGCGCTGCTGCAGCAGGTCGAGTCCACTCGCGCCATCGGCGGCGTGCGCGAATCCGAAACCCGATTGCGTGAGGTACTCGCCCACCATCTGCGCCAGGCGGGTGTCGTCTTCGATCATCAGGAGTTGGGGCGTGCTCATGGCTCTATTGTCTCGCTGGACACTGGGATCGTTGCCGGGCAGGTTCCCGGCATTGGGAAACCCCGAGCTTCGGACGGCGTCGCCAAGAAGGCTTGAACGCTGCGTAAAGTTGGGTAAACGCGGTGGTTTGGGCCCATTCCGGGCCGTCAATCGTTGCGGCCGGAATGCGACCGACCCGGATCGAACTCCAACTGGCGTTGATGCTTGATCGCCAACAGTTGCACCAAGCCCCGCTCGTGGTCGGCGATCGACGAGACAAGGTAGAGCACAAGGTAGTCGTCCAGTACGTACTCGCGTATTTCTGCACCTTGCCCCAGGGCAGAAAGCCGAGCGTCGATGCGCTCCATGAGTCTTTGGGCCTCTACGGACGCTGCGGCTCGGCTCATGAACGGCCGGCCGATGCGCGGATGGCGCTGAAGGTTCGGCACCATGACGTCGGTCAGCGCGTCAAGCAGGCGGTCGTAGCCTGCTGCAAACTCGTTCTCGATCCAGAACGCTTCGATGCTCTCTAGATTGAGTGCAAAGTTGCCGACGAATCGCACGTGTGCGAGCCGCACATCGTTTTCGCCGTCAGCCGGCATTTCAGTCTGCAGTGCGCCCAGCGCCGGTCTTGCGCTCCAGCTTCAGAGCAGAAAGACCTTCGAGCGCGTCGGCCGTGCGACCGGCTTCTACATCAGTCAAAGCCCTGTCCACTTCGTCCAACAGCAGCAAATGGATGCGCGCACGCTCCAGCCGGTGGTAGTGATCCAGCCGTTTGGCATCGATGACGGCAACGACCGGCTCGCCATTCTTCGTGATGATTTTTTCTGCGCCGTTCTGCACTTCAAGTACGAGGTCGGACAGATTCGTTCGAGCAGTCGAAAAGGGAACGATATCGCGCACCGAGATGGACATGCCTCTCTCCAATGAGCAAAAAACTGCTCAATATTCGGCTCATTTTAGGGCATTTCAGACAGGACCGACTGAAATCCGACCACACATCGCCGCTAGAAAGTAGGGAACAGCATGGATGGCGCGCCCTACGCGCCGCATGCGCGGCAGTCCATGGGCCCTATCAGCGCCTGGATGTCGCCGGCGTCGAGGCCCGGATGCTCGCCCAGCACCCGCAGGACGATCTCGGCGGCCAGCGTTTGCAACTGCCGCGCCGACGCACGGATCCGGGCCTTGAAAGCCTCGTCATCAAGAGGGTCGATCAGGCTGCGATTGAGTTCCGCGAACCAGGGCAGTGCGGCCTGGTCGAGCATCACGGCGCGGTTGATCCGATGGCTGACGCCGGACCAGGCGCGAAAGAACCGCTGCATCGCCAGGTTCAGCTGCTGGCACTGCTGCAGTTCGTCGCGCAGGCTGCCGAGCAGGCCGAGGTCGGTCAGCCGGTCCTGGAAGAAGATCTGCGAGAGCACCCCCCAGTAGTAGCTGTAGTCCCAGATCACCTTCACCGGCAACACTTCGGGGTCGCCGAAGAGCGGGTACTGGTCCTTGTAGAGCGCCAATGTGCTCTCGTAGAAGGAGTGGTAGATCTGGTCATAGAGCTGCGCCCGCGCGGCCAGCGCATGGCCCGCACGGTCGTGAGCGACCAGGTCGCAGATATAGGTGTTGCCCAGCGCGATGAAGTCGCTGCCCGGCGAGTAGAACGGGTCGAGAAAGAGCCCGGCCTCGCCGGTCAGCGCCCAGCGCTGCCCGGAGAACACCTGTTTGCAGCCGTAGGAGAAGCGGCGCAGGAAGGCGAAGTCCTGCAGCAGGTGGCGCCGGCCGTCGAGCTCGTCGTACAGGCGCGGCTGCCGGATCTCGAGCCAGCGCATGGCCTTGTCGAAGGTGTCGAGCTGATCGAGCGGATGCCAGCGGGGATCGGCCACGATGCCCACCGAATGCGAGCCCGAGGCCAGCGGGATCAGCCAGACCCAGTAGCCGGTACCCACCAGGTGGTTGGTCGACAGCCAGCGCGCCTGCGGCTCGCAGCGCGCGCGCCAGGCCGGATCGTCCGACCAGTCGTCGATCATCAGCCGGTCGTCGATGCGAAACCACACGGCATGGCAGTCGTGCCCGTTCGGCTGCGCCAGACCCAGCTTGCGCTTGAGCATGCCGGCGCGGCCGCAGGCGTCGACCACCCAGCGGCTGCGGGCGGCGTGCAGCTCGCCGCCCCGGGTCCATTCGAGCCGGTGCGGCTGGCGCGGATCGTCGGCCAGCTCGATGCGGCGCACGGTCGCGTCGTCGATGAAGCGCACGCCCTGGCGCGCGGCTTCCTCGGCCAGGTAGTTCTCGAAAATGCCGCGGTCGATCTGCCAGCTGGGCACGGAGAGATAGCGGCTGGCGCCGACCTCGGTCACCTGGTCGATGTCGCGCCGGCCTTCGCTGAAGAAGAAACGAAAGCCGAACTTGCGCAATTGCGCGCCGTGCAGGTGCGGCTTCAGGCCCAGCACGGTGTCGAAGTAGTGGGCGCCGATCTCCACCGACGACTCGCCCACCTTGTGCGCCGCATGGGGCACCGGATGGATGCGCCGCTCGAGCACCACGACGTCGATGTCGCCGAAGCGCTGCCGCAGCTGAAGCGCCAGCGTGAGGCCCGCCAGGCCCCCACCCATGATCACGACGTCGTGCGAGTGGAGGACCGCATTCATGGGCTTCAGCTCTGCGGGGCGAGCTGAAGCTCGGGTTGCAGCTCGAGCTGCAAGGACAACGCACCCGACAGCGGCAGGCGCAGCGTCTCGACCTCGGACCGCGCCAGTGCTTCGAACAGCGGCAGCGCATCGGCCATGGCATTGGCCTTCAAGGCGCGCGCGGCCGCGCTGCGCAGCGCCGAGGCCGGCCCCGCGCCGCCGCCCGCCAGCGACCATTCGAAAGAGGCCACCGTGCGCGCACCGGGCGCCGGGGCCAGCACCAGCGCGACGGCCAGCAGGTCGCGGCTGGTCGTCACCGAGGCGAGCGCGCCGACGGCCGGCATGTCGTAGCCGACCAGGAGCACCGGGCGCTGGTCGGCCGCGCACTGGGCGGCGGCTTCGAGCAGGGCCGAGGCAAAGGTGCTTTCGTAGGCCGCCAGCGAATTGCTCGCCGCCATGCAGCCGGTGCCGATGGTCCAGTAGCCGACCGCGGCGTTGTGCACCGAGTTGTGGAACTTGATCGGCGACAGCAACAGCGGATCGTTGGCGAGCGTGCTGCACATGTAGTCGTTGATGCCCAGGTCGCCGTGTGCCGAGGCGAAGACGCAGGGCAGCTCGGCGGCGTTGCGGCCCGAGGCCGCGACCGCGGCGGCCGCCACTTCGAGCGCCAGCGCGACGGTATCGGGCGCGCGCCGGCGTTCGGCCGGCGCCAGCAACTGCGGCGAGGGTCGCTTCGCGGGCGGATCGGCCGGCGCCGCCTGGCCGCGAAACACGGCGCTGGCCTGCTCCCAGCCGGGCAGCGTCGGCGCCCAGAAAGCCGGGCCCTCGATGTAGAGCGTGGGCGTCTTCATGCGGCGACTCCCTTGCCGAAGATCAGCGAGCAGTTGTTGCCGCCGAAGCCGAATGAATTGCTCAGCGCACAGCGTACCTCGCCGCGCGCCGGCTCCAGCCTGATCTGCGGACCGCAGCCGGCATCGAGGGCGGTGGTGTTGACAGTGCCGGGCTTGAGGCCGGTCTCGATCGCCAGCAGGCTGATCACCGCCTCGACGATGCCGGCCGCGCCCAGCGTATGGCCGGTGAAGCCCTTGGTCGAGCTGGCGTGGGTGCCGGCGGGGAAGCGCCGCGCCACCAGGGCGCCTTCGACCTCGTCGTTCTTCGCGCTGGCGGTGCCGTGCATGTTGATGTAGTCGATGGCTTCGGGCGCGACGCCGGCGCGCGCCAGCGCGTCGTCCAGCGCCTTCTCGGCACCGAGCCCTTCGGGATGCGGCGTCGACATGTGGTGTGCGTCGCTCGCCTCGCCGTAACCGAGCAGCTCGAGCTTGCCGCGGCCGCGCTCGACCAGCGCAAAGCCCGCGGCCTCGCCCAGGCTGATGCCGTCGCGCTCGGCATCGAAGGGCCGGCAGGGCGCGGGCGACACCAGTTCGAGCGAGTTGAAGCCGAACAGCACGCTGCCGCACAGCGTGTCGACACCGCCGACCACGGCCGCGTCGACCAGTCCGAGGCGGATCAGGCGTTCCGCCGACGCGAACACCTTGGCGCTCGACGAGCAGGCGGTGGAGAGGGTCTCGGCCGGCCCTTCGAGGCCCAGCGCTTCCTGCACGAACAGGGTCAGCGAATGCGGCGTGTGGACCTTCGGGCGCTGCTGCCGGATGGGAAAGGCGCCATCGACGAGTTGCGTGTAGGCCGCCTCGGTCTCGCCGATGCTCGAGGTCGAGGTGCCGAGGATCAGCGCGATGCGCGCCGGGCCGTAGCGATCGCGGGCGGCCGCGACCGCCGCCATGAAGCCGTCGGCCTGCAGGCCGAGCCAGGCCAGGCGGTTGTTGCGGCAGTCCCATGCCGCCAGCTGCTCGGGCAGCCGGATTTCCTCGAGGCCATCGACCCGGCCGATCCAGGTCGGCAGCGGCGTGGGGCCGAAGTCGTTGGCGCGCAGGCCGCTGCGCGATTGGGCGAGCGCGTCGGCCAGCGGCGTCTTGCCGACACCGACCGACGTGGTCGCGGTGAAAGCGCTGATCTGCAAGGGGGGGATGCGGGAAGGCGTCACGGTGGGAACCAGGATGAGTGAACGGTGAAGAGCAAAAACGCAACAGCCTACCAGCGCCTGACAGGCTCCTAGGGCTCGACGGTGGCCTGGGCCAGGACCGGCTCCTCGACGGCCGGCCGCGCGGCCCGGCGGCTGGCCCGGGAAGCCAGTGCCACCAGCACCAGCACCGGCAGGCCGAGCGTCGCCGTGCCGACGAAAAAGGCGCTGTAGCCGTAGGCATCCACGAAGGCGCCCGAATAACCTGCGATGAACTTCGGCAGCAGCAGCATCAGCGAGCTGAACAGTGCGTACTGGGTGGCCGAATAGCTCACGTTGGTCAGGCTCGACAGGTAGGCGATGAAGGCCGCCGAGGCGATGCCGCCGGCGAGGTTGTCGGCGGACACCACCACGATCAGCGCCGTCAGGTCGTGCCCGCGCGGCACCAGCCCGGCGAACAGCAGGTTGGACGCCGCGCTCAGCACGGCGCCGAGCATCAGCACCCGCATCACGCCCAGCCGCATCGACAGCACGCCGCCCACGAAGGCGCCGGCCAGGGTCATCACCACGCCGTAGATCTTGCTGACGGTCGCGACCTCGCTCTTGGTGAAGCCCAGGTCGACATAGAAGGGGTTGGCCATGATGCCCATGACGACGTCGCTGATGCGGTAGATCGCGATCAGCGACAGGATCAGCACCGCCTGCCAGCGATAGCGCCGGATGAAGTCGGCAAAGGGCTCGACCACCACGCTTTGCAGCCATTCGCGGGCGCCCCGGGGCTGGGGCAGCGTCAAGCGCACCGGCTCGGGCGACAGCAGCACGGTGACCACGCCCACCGCCATCGAGGCCGCCATCACCAGGTAGGCGGCTTTCCAGGCGCCGTTCTGGTAGCCCGCAACACCCGCGATCTCGGCCCAGGCCGCGATCCACAGCACGCCGGCGCCGGCCCAGATCATCGCCAGCCGGTAGCCGGTCTGGTAGGCGGCGGCCAGGGCGGCCTGCTTGCGCGTGGCGGCGGATTCGATGCGGAAGGCGTCCAGCGCGATGTCCTGCGTGGCCGAGCCGAAGGCCACCAGCATCGCGCACCAGACCAGGGGCGGCAGGCCGTCGCGCGGATCCTGCCAGGCCATGCCGCAGAGGCCGACGGCCACCGCCAGCTGGGCCATCAGCAGCCAGCCGCGCCGGCGCCCGAGCAGCGTGGTAAACGGCGGCACCGGCAGCCGGTCGACCAGCGGCGCCCAGACCCACTTGAAGCCGTAGGCCAGCCCGACCCAGCTCAGGAAGCCGATGGTGGTGCGGTCGATGCCGGCCTCGCGCAGGCGAAAGCTGAGCGTGCCCAGCACCAGCAGCAGCGGCAGGCCGGCCGAAAAGCCCAGGGCCAGCATGCGCAGCGACGCCGGTTCGAGGTAGACCTTGAGCGAGTCGCGCCAACGGGGGGGCGCTGTGGCTTCGGCGGGCGGTGGTGCGGACATTCAGCGAAGAAGGTTGGGGTCGCTCATTATTCCCGCTTGTGGCGGCCGTCCGCCGGTGCACAGTCGGCTGGCATGTGATTTGCATCTCATCTTGTACACAAGACAGGATGCTTGATGATGGTGCACGAACAGCCGCCGCTTGCCGGCGGACCCGGTGAATCTTCGGCGGGCCTGGCCGCGCAGGCCTGGATCACGCGCATCGATCCGCCTTTGCGCGGCGTCGCCGGCGGCCCGTTGGCCGGCCTCAGCTTCGCCGCCAAGGACAACATCGATGCCGCGGGCGTGCTCACGACCGCGGCCTGTCCGGCCTTCGCCCGCCGGGCGCAGGCTCACGCCCATGTGGTGCAGCGCCTGCTCGATGCCGGTGCGGACCTGGTCGGCAAGACCAACCTCGACCAGTTCGCCTGCGGACTGAACGGCAGCCGCTCGCCCTATGGCGCGGTGCCGAACAGCTTCGATCCCCGCTACGTCTCGGGCGGATCGAGTTCCGGCTCGGCCTACGTGGTGGCGACCGGGCAGGTCGATTTCGCGCTGGGCACGGACACGGCCGGCTCCGGGCGGGTGCCGGCGGGGCTGAACAACATCGTCGGCATCAAGCCCTCGCGCGGCCTGCTCAGTGCGCGCGGCGTGGTGCCGGCCGCGCAGAGCGTGGACTGCGTGTCGATCTTCGCGCGCACTGTGGCCACCGCTGCGCGGGTGCTCGACGCCGGCCTGGGCTTCGACCCTGAAGATCCGTATTCGCGCAACCTGGCGCTCGAGACCCGGCCGCTGGCCGCGAACTTCCGCTTCGGCCTGCCGGCCCAGCCGAGCTTCTTCGGCGACGCACGATCGGCCGAAGCCTTCGGGCGTGCGGTCGAGCAACTGCGCGCCATCGGCGGCACGCCGGTCATGATCGACTATGCGCCGCTGGCCGCGGCCGCCGCGCTGCTCTACGACAGCGCGCTGGTCGCGGAACGCTATGCCGCGGTGCGCGAATTCTTCGATGCCCACGAAGCCGAGGTGATGGAGCCGGTGCGCGGCATCCTGGCGCAGGGCCGCAGCTACAGCGCAGCCGATTACGTCGCGGCGCGCACCCGGCTGCAGGCGCTCGGCCAGCGCGCCGCCGCGATGTGGCGCGACATCGACGTCGTGCTGGTGCCCACCGCGCCGGCTTGCTACACGATCGACGCCATGCAGGCCGACCCGGTCGGGCTGAACCGCAACCTGGGCGAATACACCAACTTCGTGAACCTGCTCGACTACGCGGCGATCTCGGTGCCGGCCAACCTGCGCAGCGACGGGCTGCCCTTCGGCATCACGCTGATCGGACGCTGCGGCACGGATTTCCAGCTGGCCGAGCTCGGCCAGCGCTTCCATCACGCCACCGGCCTGACGCTGGGCGCCACCGGCGAGCCGATGCCCCCGCTCGAAGCGCTGCCGCGCGTTGCTGCGGCGCCGACGGTGAAGGTGGCGGTGGTCGGCGCGCATCTTTCGGGCATGCCGTTGAACGGCCAGCTCACCGAGCGCGGCGCACGCCTGCTGTCGGCCACCCACACCGCGCCGCACTACCGGCTCTACGCGCTGCCCGGCACCGTGCCGCCGAAGCCCGGGCTGATACGCGTCGCGGCGGGCGAGGGCGCCCCGATCGCGCTGGAGATCTGGGAGATGCCGGTGGCCCAGTACGGCAGCTTCGTCGCCCTGATTCCAGGGCCGCTGGGCATCGGCAGCCTGGAATTGGCCGACGGCAGCCGCGTGCAGGGCTTCGTCTGCGAGGCGCTGGCGGTCGCCGGCGCGCAAGACATCACCTCGCTGGGCGGCTGGCGGGCCTACATCGCCGCGCGCGCGGCGGCGCCCTGAATCCTCCATCCTTCCTCGTCCTCCATGAACAAAGACCACACTTCTCCTCCTCCCGCCCCTTCCGCCACCCGACGCCGCTTGCTGCAGGCCGGGGCCGCCGGACTCGCAGTGCTTGGCGCACCAGCGATCGTCCGGGCCCAAACCAGCCCCAAGATCCGAATCGGCTACTGGCCGATCGCGGCCGGCCTGCCCTTCTATGCGGCGGTCGAGCTGGGCTACTTCAAGGCCGCCGGGATCGACGTCGAGGTGCAGCGCTATGCCGGCGCGCAGCAGGTGATGGAGGCAGTGCTGGCCGACCGCTGCGACGGCAGCGCCAACGGCGTCGGCTCGGCCAACATCGCCATCGGCGAGATCGCGGCGCCCGGCAGCTTCAAGATCTTCTGCTCCAACCCGAGCAACTTGAAGAACGTGCTCGACGAGATGCTGGTGCCGGTATCCAGCACCGCCAAGGTGATGGCCGACCTCAAGGGCAAGCGCGTCGGCTCCGGCCCCGGCATCCAGAACGTGACGCTGGCCAAGACGATCCTCGAGCGCGGCGGCGCGACCGGCGCCACGGTGGTCGAGCTGCCGATCGGCCAGCACGTGGCGTCGCTCGCCGCCGGGCAGATCGATGGCTGCTACACGCTGGAGCCGACCGGCACCATCGGCAGGCTGAACGGCAGTACCCGGATCCTCGAGGCCGGCGTGATCTCGAAGTACGTGCTCGGCGACCCGATGGCACCGTGGTTCGGCGGCTCGGCCTCGCTGACCTCGGCGGTGATCAAGAAGGACCCGGAGGCGGCCAAGAAATTCATCGCCGCCTACGGCCAGGGCGTGAAGCTGGTGCGCGAGAAGCCTGACGAGGCGCGCAAGTTCTTGAAGGGCTACACCGCCATCGAGGGCGCGCTCACCAGCGAGGTGCCGCTGGCCGCCTACACCCTGTACAGCGAGTTCACGCCGCAGGACGTGACGTACTTCCAGAAATTCTTCGACCTGTTCTCGGACAAAGGCATCTTCTCGTCGCACCTGAAGGTCGACACGATGCTCTACAAGGGGTAAACAAATGCCCTCACGCTCATCACTATCGCTGCCCCCCAAGGGGGCGCTCAGAGCCCCTCGGGCGGCCGGGCGGGCTCTGACATGAGCACGCCGGCTCCTCCCGTTCCCTGGTCACCCTCCGGCAGCAGCACGGTCTCGGCGCCGCCGCGCGAATCGCGCTGGGTCAAGGCGCTGCCCCTGATCGGGCCGGTGGCGCTCTTCATCGTCTGGGACCTGGTGGTGAGGTTCGGCCTCATCAAGGCGATCCTGCTGCCGTCGCCGGGCGCGACCATCGTGGCGCTGATCTCCGGCCTGGCGGGCGGCGCGCTGCTGACCGACTTCCTGATGACGGTCTGGCGCACGCTGCAGGCCTTCCTGATCGCGGCCATCGTCGGTGTACCGCTGGGTGTGCTGCTCGGCAGCAATGAGCGCGCCTACCGCAGCGTCGAGTTCCTGATCGACTTCTTCCGCTCGACGCCGTCGTCGGCGCTGATCCCGCTGTTCCTGATGATCTTCGGCGTCTCGGACATCAACAAGGTGGCGATCGCCGCCTTCGGCGCGATGCTGATCGTGATCTTCAACAGCGCCTACGGCGTGATCAATGCGCGCAAGCAGCGCGTGATGGCGGCCAAGGTGATGGGCGCCTCGCGCTGGCAGACCTTCCGCGACGTGCTGGTGTGGGAGAGCCTGCAGCCGAGCTTCGTCGGCCTGCGCTCGGCGGTGTCGATGGCGCTGGTGATCGTGATCGTGGCCGAGATGTTCATCGGCTCGGACAGCGGCCTCGGCCACCGCATCATCGATTCGCAGCAGGTGATGAACGTGAAGGACATGTACGCATCGATCCTGGCGGCCGGTGCGCTGGGCTACGCGCTGAACATCCTTTTCCTCGTGGCCGAGCGCCGCATCGTGCACTGGAGCGGAAGATGAGAGCCGTCGAAAACGTCATCAACGGCCCGGTGTACGCCGACGTGCCGACACCGCCCTTCAACCCGGGTCCGGCCGGCACCCATATCACCATCCGCGGGCTGACCAAGTACTTCGCCGGCTGGCCGCTGTACGAGAACTTCGACCTCGACATTCCCAAGCACAAGATCGTCTCGGTGTTCGGGCCCAACGGCTGCGGCAAGTCGACCTTGATCAACATGATCGCGGGGCTGATACCGATCGACTCGGGCGAGATCCTGTTCGACGGCAAGTCGCTCGCAGACACCAAGATCGGCTACGTGTTCCAGAACTACCGCGAGGCCATGTTCCCGTGGATGCGCACCATCGACAACATCGCCTACCCGCTGAAGATGGAGGGCCGCTCCAAGGCCGAGGTCGACCGGCGCATGCAGCAGCTGGTGGCGTCGTTCGACGTCAAGTTCGATCTCAGGCGCTATCCGTACGAACTGTCGGGTGGCCAGCAGCAGACGGCCTCGATCATGCGGGCGCTGGCGCCCAACCCCGAGGTGCTGTTCCTCGACGAACCCTTCTCGGCGCTGGACTTCGAGATGACGCTCTTCATCCGCGAGAAGCTGCAGGAGGTCTTCATGCAGACCGGCACCACGATGCTGCTGGTGTCGCACGACCTGGAGGAGGCGGTGTACCTGGCCGACGAGGTGCTGCTCCTGACCAAGCGGCCGACCAGGGTGGCGGAGATTCTCAAGTACTCGGATGCGCGGCCGCGCACGCTCGACACGCTGAGCTCGCCGAACTTCATTGGCATGAAGAAACTGAGCCTGGAGATCTTCCAGCGCGAGGTGCGCCGATGACCCCCGCACAGATCGAAACCTACGTCGATGCGGCGTCGACCGCCATCGGCCTGCGCCTGCGCGCCGACCATCGCCCGGGCGTGCTGCGCTACTTCGCGCTGGCCGCCGAGTTCGCGACCCTTGTCGAGGCGGTGCCGCTTACGGAGCGCGACGAATCGGCGGTGAGCTTCGCGCCGGTATCGCCGAAGGAGAAAGAAGGGTGACCGCGGCCAAGCTGCTCTTGCAGGATGCGGCGGCCATGGCCGAGGCCGTGCGCTCCAACGCCGTCAGCGCGGTCGCGCTGGTGCAGGCCTGCCTCGAGCGCATCGAAGCGACCGACCAGCGCGTCAATGCCTTCACCGACGTGATCCGCCCGCGTGCATTGCGGCGCGCGGCGCAGGTCGACGCTTCGCTGGCTTCGGTGCACGGCGAGCGGACGCGCGAACTGCCGCTGCTTGGCGTGCCCTTCGCGGTCAAGAACCTGTTCGACATCGCCGGGCTGCCGACGCTGGCGGGCTCGAAGATCGAGCGCGAGAGCCAGCCGGCGCGCGGCGATGCCACGCTGGTGCGCCGGCTCGAGAGCGCCGGTGCGGTGCTGGTCGGCGCGCTCAACATGGACGAATACGCCTACGGCTTCACGACCGAGAACAGCCACGTCGGCCCGGCGCGCAATCCGCACGACCTGTCGCGCATCGCCGGCGGCTCCTCGGGCGGATCGGGGGCCGCCGTCGCGGCCGGGCAGGTGCCGCTGGCACTGGGCTCGGACACCAACGGATCGATCCGGGTCCCTTCGTCGCTGTGCGGCGTGTTCGGCCTCAAGCCGACCTTCGGCCGCCTGCCGCGCACCGGCAGCTATCCCTTCGTGTCGAGCCTCGACCACCTGGGTCCCTTTGCCCGCACGGCGCGCGACCTGGCCTTGGCCTACGACGCCATGCAGGGGCCCGAGCATGCATGGCCGCGCGATCCTGGCTGCGCGCAGCGGCCCGTCGATGCGGTCATGCCGACGCTCGCGCGCGGCACGCAGGGGCTGCGCATCGGCGTGCTCGGGGGTTATTTCCGCGAGCGCGCGCAGCCCGAAGCGCTGACCGCGGTCGACCTGGTGGCACAGGCGCTGGGCGCCAGCCAGACCGTGGACCTGCCGCTGGTCGAGGCGGGCCGGGCCGCGGCCTTCCTGATCACCAATGCGGAAGGCGCGGCGCTGCACCTGCCCGAGCTGCGCACGCGCGCGCAGGACTTCGAGCCGCTCTCGCGCGACCGCTTCCTGGCCGGCGCCTTGCTCCCCGCGGCCTGGGTGGCGCGCGCACAGCGGGTGCGGCGCCTCTATGCGGAGCAGGTGGCGCGGCTTTTCGAGCGCTTCGACATCCTGCTCGCCGCGGCCACCCCCTGCGCGGCAACGCCGCTCGGCGCGGAATGGTTCGAACTCGACGGCCAGCGCCTGCCGGTGCGGCCGAACCTGGGGCTCTTGACCCAGCCCATTTCATGCATCGGGCTCCCGGTGTGCGCGGTTCCGGTGTGGGGCGCGCACGCGCAACTGCCGATCGGCGTGCAGCTGATCGCGGCGCCGTGGCGGGAAGACCTGGTGCTGCGCGCGGCCGCGGCGCTCGAATCGGCGGGTGTGGTCCAGTCGCCCGTCGCAACGCTCTGAGCGACGAAGGAAACCATGACGCTGCCGATCAATCTGCCCGAGGTGCTGGCTGAAGTCACGGCCGCCTTCGACCGCTACGAGGATGCGCTGGTCCACAACCAGGTCGAGGTGCTCGACGAACTGTTCTGGGACAGCCCGCACACCCTGCGCTACGGCGCCACCGAGAACCTCTACGGCTACGACGAGATCCGCGCCTTCCGCGCGGCGCGTCCGGCGACGGGGCTGGCGCGGCAGATCCTGCGCACCGCCATCACCACCTACGGCCACGACTTCGCCACGGCCCATGTCGAATTCCGCCGTGAAGGAAGCACAAAGACGGGGCGCCAGAGCCAGACCTGGATGCGCACTGCACAAGGCTGGCGCGTGGTGGCCGCGCATGTCAGCTTGCTGGGCTGAATTCCCGCCTCCGGCGCTGGTACGGTTTATGCACACCATCTTGTATCCAAGACAGGATATTCCCGTCGTCCGTTCCTTCCTTCACTTCCTGGAGTAGCACCATGAGCCAGTTCAATCGCCGCGAAACCCTCAAGTCCATGGCCGCGCTGGCCTCGGCCACGACCCTGGGCGGCTGGAGCGCCCTCGCCAACGCGCAGAAGGCGCTGACCATTGGCGTGATCTACGTCGGCGCGCGCGACGACTACGGCTACAACCAATCGCATGCCCAGGCGGCGGCCCAGGTGAAGAAGATGCCGGGCATCAAGGTGGTCGAGGAAGAGAACGTGCCCGAGACCGCTGCGGTGCAGAAAACCATGACCGGCATGATCTCGCAGGACGGCGCCTCGCTGGTGTTCCCGACCTCGTTCGGCTATTTCGATCCGCACATCCTGACCGAGGCGGCCAAGTTCCCCGACGTGCGTTTCTCGCATTGCGGCGGCCTGTGGACCGAGGGCAAGCACCCGAAGAACGTGGGCAGCTTCTTCGGCTACATCGACGAGTGCCAATACCTCAACGGCGTGGTCGCCGGCCACATGACCAAGAGCAAGAAGATCGCCTTCGTCGCGGCCAAGCCGATTCCCCAGGTGCTGCGCAACATCAACGCCTTTACCCTGGGTGCGCGCTCGGTGCATCCGGACATCACCTGCGCGGTGATCTTCACCGGCGACTGGTCGATGCCGGTCAAGGAAGCGGAAGCCACCAACAGCCTGGCCGACCAGGGCTGCGACGTGTTCACCATGCATGTGGACGGACCGAAGGTGGTGGTCGAGACGGCCGCCAAGCGCGGCAAGATGGTCTGCGGCTACCACGCCAGCCAGGCAGCCCTGGCACCCAATGCCTACCTGACCGGCGCCGAGTGGAACTGGATCACGCCCTACAAGACCATCGTCGACGCCGCCCAGGCCGGCAAGCCGCATCCGAACTTCCTGCGCGGCGGCCTGAAGGAACAGTACGTGAAGATGTCGCCCTACGGCCCGATGGTGACTGACGCGGCGAAGAAGAACGCGGACGACATCAAGGCCAAGATGCTCGCCGGCAGCTTCGACATCTTCGCCGGCGGGCTGAAAGACAACAAGGGCGCGGTCGTGATCCCCGCCGGCCCGGCGCTCAAGCAGACGGACCTCGAACTGGAGAAGATGAACTACCTGGTCGAGGGCGTGATGGGAAGTACTGGCTGACCCCCAGTCTGCGCGCGCTTCGCGCGCTCCGCCAACCCCCTTTCAGGGGGCGATACCGGCGGCCCGGCAAAGCCGGTTCCGCGGTATCCCTGGAATGGGGCGAATTGAGGCTTGATCGAGATTGAAGGCTTAGGGAACTCCGCCATGCGCAACATCCTTCGCGAAATCGGGTTGCCGGTGTTCGCCATCGCGGCGGCGCTGCTGTTGTTCGGGGTCTTCGTCTGGTTCGCCGGCGTGAGTCCGCTGGAGGTCTGGATCATTCTGTTCAAGGGCGCCTTCGGCGACTGGTTCTCCTGGCAGAACACGCTGCAGCGGGCGGCTCCGCTGATGCTCACCGCGCTGTGCGTGGCGATCCCCGCCCGGGCCGGCCTGGTGATCATCGGCGGCGAGGGCGCGCTGGTGCTCGGCGGCCTGGCCGCCGCGGCACTGCCCTATGCGATGCCGCTGCCCGGGAACATCGTCGGCACCGTGCTGCTGTGCATGGCCGGCGCGATCGCCGGCGGCCTCTGGATCGCGCTGGCCGGCGGGCTGCGCCAGTACCGCGGCATCAACGAGACCATCAGCAGCCTGCTGCTGGCCTACATCGCCATCGGCCTCTTCAAGCATCTGGTCGAGGGACCGCTGCGCGACCCGGCCAGTCTCAACAAGCCCTCGACGCGCTCGCTCGCCGATGGCTTGCAGATCGGCGGCATCGCCGGCTCGGACATCCACTGGGGGCTGGCGATCGGCATCGTGGCCTGCCTTCTTTCGGGGCTCTGGCTGCGCAGCACCGCTTCGGGTTTCTCGGTGCGCGTGGTGGGCGGCAATCCGCGCACCGCGCAGCTGGTGGGCCTGCCCGCCAGCCGGTTGATCCTCGCTGCCTGCGGCCTGGGCGGCGGCTTCGCCGGCATCGCCGGCGCGGTGGAGGTGGCTGCGGTGCACACCAACGCCAACGCCTCGCTGATCGCGGGCTACGGCTACTCGGGCATCCTGGTGTCCTTCATCGCGCGGCACAACCCGATCGCGATCATCCCGGTGGCGATCCTCTTCGGCGGCTTCGGCGCGGCGGGCAGCCTGCTGCAACGGCGGCTGGGCCTGCCGGACGCCTCGGTGCTGGTGCTGCAGGGGCTGGCCTTCGTGTTGATCCTGGCCAGCGAAGGGCTGCGCATGATCGACTGGAAGACGCTGCTCCAGAACCGCACGCCGCAAGCCGTGCAACCGCGCCTGACGAAGGAATCCATATGACCTCCGACCAGTGGATCGCGCTGGTCGCCGGCATCGTCGGCGGCGCCTTGCGGGTCGGCGCGCCCTTCTTGTTCGTCAGCCTGGGCGAATGCCTGACGGAGAAATCGGGCCGCATCAATCTTGGCCTCGAAGGCGTGCTGGTGCTGTCGGCGATGGCCTCCTTCGGCGGCTCGTGGCTGACCGGCTCGCCCTGGCTGGGGGTACTGCTCGGGGCCGCGGCCGGCGCGCTGCTGGCCCTGCTGCATGGCCTGCTGTGCTCGCTCGACCGGGTCAACGACGTGGCGACCGGGATCGCGCTGATGCTGTTCGGCACCGGCCTGGCCTTCTATCTCGGCAAGCCGTTGATCCAGCCGCAGGCGCCCCAGCTGCCGGCGATCCCGCTCGGCTTCTGGAGCGACAACCCGGTGATCCGCTCCGCGCTGCAATTGAATTCGCTGGTGCCCATCGGCGTGGCGCTGGCGATTGCCATGTGGTGGGCGTTCGGGCGCACGCGCGCCGGGCTGCTGGTGCGCATGGCGGGCGACTCGGCCAACGCCACGCGCGCGCTCGGCTACTCGGTCTCGGGGCTGCGCATCGCGGCCACCAGCGCGGGCGGCTTCATCGCAGGGCTGGGCGGCGCGTCGCTGACGCTCTTCTATCCGGGCAGCTGGAGCGAGGGCATCTCCAGCGGCCAGGGCCTGATCGCGGTGGCGCTGGTGATCTTCGCGCGCTGGAGCCCGTTGCGCTGCATCGGCGCGGCACTGCTGTTCGGCGGCGCAGGCGCCCTCGGCCCGGCCCTGCAGTCGATCGGCTTCGGCTGGGGCTACCAGCTCTTCAACACCGTGCCCTATGTGCTGACGCTGGTGATCCTGATCCTGACCTGCAAGCCGGGCAAGGTGGCCATCGGCAGCCCGGGCGAGTTGTCGTCGACACGGTGAACATCATGAACCAGCCCACCCAACGATTCGTGAACGCCCAGCCCTACGCCTGGCCCTACAACGGCGCGCTGCGACCCGACAACACCGCGCTGGTCGTGATCGACATGCAGACCGATTTCTGCGGCAAGGGCGGGTACGTCGATGCGATGGGCTACGACCTGTCGCTGGTGCAGGCGCCGATCGAGCCGATCGCGCGCCTGCTGGCCCGGCTGCGGCCGCTGGGTTTTCACGTCATCCACACGCGCGAAGGGCATCGCCCGGACCTGGCCGACCTGCCGCCCAACAAGCGCTGGCGCTCGCGCCAGATCGGCGCCGACGGCATCGGCATCGGCGATGACGGCCCGTGCGGACGCATCCTGGTACGCGGCGAGCCGGGCTGGGAAATCATTCCCGCGCTGGCGCCCCTGGCCGGCGAGGTCGTCATCGACAAGCCCGGCAAGGGCTCCTTCTATGCGACCGACCTGGAACTGGTGCTGCGCACGAACGGCATCGACAACCTGATCCTGGCCGGCATCACCACCGACGTCTGCGTGCACACCACGATGCGCGACGCCAACGACCGCGGCTTCGAGTGCCTGCTGCTGTCGGACTGCACCGCCGCCACCGATCACGGCAACCACCTGGCGGCGCTGAAGATGATCACCATGCAGGGCGGCGTCTTCGGCGCCCACGCGGATTCCGCCGCCTTGCTCGACGCACTGCCCGCCCAGTAGCACGGAGAGGCTCCCGATGATCGCCCCTGTCGCCCCCCCTCCCGCCGCCACCGGTGCGCTGGCGCTCGACACCTACGAGCTGACCAAGCGCTTCGGCAACTTCACCGCCATGGACCATGTGACCCTGCGCGTCGAGCCCGGCACGGTGCATGCCCTCTTGGGCGAGAACGGCGCCGGCAAGAGCACGCTGGTCAAGTGCGTGGCCGGCTTCCAGCGCGCCGAGGAGGGCAGCATCCTGATCGACGGGCGCGAGCAGGACATCGCCAACCCGGTGGTGGCGCGCGCGCTCGGCATCGGCATGGTCTACCAGCATTTCACGCTGGCGCCCGGCATGACCGTGGCCGAGAACCTGCTGCTGGCCGGCGGCAAGACGCCGGCCGTGATCGACTGGAAGACGCAGCGAGCCCAACTGCGCGACTTCCTCGCCACCACACCGTTCAGCCTGGACCTCGACATGCGTCCGTCCGAGCTCGCCGCGGGCGAAAAGCAGAAGCTCGAGTTGCTCAAGCAGCTCTACCTGAAGCCGCGCCTCTTGATCCTCGACGAACCCACTTCGGTGCTCACGCCGCAGGAGGCCGACGAGGTGCTGGGCCATGTGCGCGAATTCGCACTCAGCGGCATGTGCACCGTGCTCATCATCACCCACAAGTTCCGCGAGGTGATGGCCTATGCGGACAGCGTGACCGTGCTGCGGCGCGGCAAGGCGGTGCATCACTGCAAGGTGTCCGACACCCATCCCCAGCGCCTGGCCGCCGCCATGATGGGCGAGGGCGACGCCCCGCCGCCGGAAGAGGGCGAGGTCGCCGGACCGACCGGGCGCGCCATCCATGCCATGCAGGCCACGGCAGCGGACGCGCCCATCGCGCTGAAGGTCGAAGGCTTGCAGTCGCTCGGCGACCGCGGCACGCTGGCGGTGCACGACCTCAGCCTGGCCGTGCGCTCGGGCGAGATCCTCGGCGTGGCGGGCGTCTCTGGCAACGGCCAGCGCGAGCTGGTGGAAGCCCTGGTCGGCCAGCGGCCGCGGCTGGCCGGCCGCGTGACGGTGATGGGCGAGCCCTACGCCGCGCAGCGCGAGGAGAACCGGCGCCTGAAGGTGCGCAGCCTGCCCGAGGAACCGCTGCGCAACGCCTGCGTGGGCGACCTCAGCGTGGCGGAGAACATGGCGCTGCGCGATTTCGA